>CAZFBC010000016.1:0-19915 GCA_964517245.1 uncultured Eubacteriales bacterium
TCTCGTAGTTGAACTTCTCGCGCGGCAGCTTGAGCCGGTGCTCGGCCAGGCTGATGGCTTCCTCGAGGTTCGGGCCCTTGTATTCCGGCCGCTCGTCGGCCGGCGGCGCGCCCGCGGGCTTCGTTCCGTTGGTTTCGTTGTCCATCGGCATCTCACTTCTTGCGGTGCATCATGCGGTTCATGAGCGCCTGCTGGCCGATCTGGAGGACGTTGGTGGTCAGCCAGTAGAGGACCAGTCCGCTCTGGAAGTTGATGAAAAATATGGTCATTACGAAGGGCATGATGAGCATCATCTTGGCCTGGGACGGGTCGGCCGAGGTCGGCGTCATCTTCTGCGAGATGAACTGGGTGATGCCCATGAGCACGGGCGTGACGTAGAAGGGGTCCTTGGCCGAGAGGTCGGTGATCCAGAGGGCGAAGGGCGCGTGGCGGAACTCGACGGCGACGACGAGCATCCGGAACACGCCCCAGAAGACGGGCAGCTGGATGAGCAGGGGCAGGCAGCCGCCGGCCGGGTTGACCCCCTCCGCCTTGTAGAGCTTCATCATCTCTTCGTTCATCTGCCGGCGCTGGTCGATGTCGGTCTTGGACTTCTTGTACTTGGCCCGCAGGGCCTTGATCTTCGGCTGGAGGTCGGCCATCTTGGCCATGGATTTCGTCGAGCTGTAGGTCAGCGGGAAGAAGAGGATCTTGATGACGATCGTCAGGAGGATGATGGCCACGCCCCAGTTCGGGACGAGCCCGTGGAAGAACTTGACGGCGACGAGGAGGATCTCGGCGATGCTGCCGAAGGTCCCGAAGTGGATGACCTTCTTGGCGTCGTGGCCGAAGGCCTTGAGGAGGTCGGAATCCTTGGGCCCGATGAAGGCCCGCCGCGGCTCCGTGGCGTAAACGAAGTAGGCCGGGGCCTGGCCGCCCGCGGCCGGGACGGTCTCCTGGAGGAAGGCCGCCTGGCCCTTCCGGGCCGGCAGGACGAACAGGGCGACGAAATAGTTCTCCTCGTACGCGGCCCAGTCGACGAAGTTGTAGGTGTTCGCGTCGGCCTTGTACTTCCTCTCGTTCATCCGCAGGACCTTGCCCCCGCTGAAGACGGCCGAGCCCCGGCTGGCGCTGAAGCTCTGCTTCAGGTCGGCGGCGGTCAGGTTGCTGAGACCGGGCCCCCAGAGCACGGAGGACGTGACCGGCTGGCCGTTCTTCCAGACGAGAAGCTCCGTGTCCACGGCGTAGCTGCCGCCGGTGAAGCGGAAGACCTTTTCGGCCCGGACCGAGGCCCCGTCGGAAAAGACGAAGCGGAGCTCGCCGCCGGCGCCCTCGGCGAGGTCGAGAGCGCTCTCCGAGGCCTCGAAGAGCGCCCCGTTGAGAAGCCCGGCGAGCGCCGCGTCGTCGAGGCCCAGGGAGAAGGGGAAGCGCCCGATCTCGGCGGCCAGGGCGGGGACGAGCTCGAGCTCCTCCTTGGCGCTGTTCTTGTGGCGCTTGAGCCTCCAGCTCTTGAGGACGGCGCCCCTGTTCGACCAGACCGCCCGGTAGAGCGGCGTGTCGACGACGATCTCCGTCTCGGCCTGGCCGGCCACGGCGGACAGGTCGGGGGCGGGCGCGGGCTCGACGGGGGCGGGCGCGGCCTCCGGGACGGACGCCTTCTGCAGGGCCTGCGCCTCGGCGGAAGTGCCGGGCACCCGGAGGGGCGCCGCAGCCTCGGCGACCGGGGTTTCAGCGGCCGGGGCCGGCGCGTTCGGCTTGACGAAGAAATACTGGTAGCCCATCAGGACCAGGAACGACAGGACGATGGCCAGGATGAGTCTTTTTTCCATTCTGTCTCACTCTCAGGGGACGGGATCGATCCCGCCCGCGTGGAAGGGATGGCACCGCAGGAGCCTCCGGAGGCCCAGGCCGGCCCCCCGGAGGAATCCGTGCCTGGAGATGGCCTCGTGGGCGTAGGCGGAACAGGTGGGATGGAAGCGGCACCGGGTGCCGAACAGGGGGGACAGGGTGAGCTGGTACAGCCTGATCAGGGCGAGCGCGACGGCTTTCACGATGATATCCGCTTTCGAAATATCGACGTCAACGACGAAAGATAGGCGTCCCGGAGCTCGGTCCAGGCGGCCTCGCCCGACTCGGGCCGGGCTATGACGACCAGGTCGATCGGCTCCCTCAGGAGCTCCTTGTTCCGCCGGAACAGCTCCCGGAACCTCCGCTTGACCCGGTTCCTGACGACGGCCGGGCCGACCTTCCGGCTGGCGACGACCGCGAGGCGGGAAGGGCCGGCCCCGGCCCCGAGGAAGACCAGGGTGAAATAGCGCCCCCTGTGGCGGCTCCCCTCCCTGTAGAGACGGGCGAAATCGCTCTTTTTGCGGATTCTCTCGAAAGGGGTCAGGCGCTCATTCATCCGACAGAAACGCGCTTCCGACCCTTGCGCCTTCTGCTCTTGATGACTTCCTGGCCGCCCTTGGTCTTCATGCGGACCCGGAAACCGTGTGTTTTCTTGCGTCTTCTGTTGTTCGGCTGAAACGTTCTCTTCATGATCTTGGATACCTGTGAGGGGAGTATGTTACCCGAACCCTCCCGGCCTGTCAAGCCGCCTGGCCTGTTCGGGCGCGTTGACTACGGCCGGCGGGTTAAGGTATAATGGACGGGTATGAAATCACTCAAAATCGGGGATAAGGTCATCTATCCCAATCAAGGCCTGGGCGTCGTGGAGGAAGTCTGCGAGGAAGCCTACGGCGAAGAGCTGTTCACGGTCTTCCACCTGAGGATCATCTCCAACAACACCCTGGTCACGGTCTCGAGCTCGACCGCGACCGAGATCGGCATCCGCCGGCCGGTGACGGAGACCTCCATCCGGAAGATCTACCAGTTCATGGGGAGCGGCGACATCGACGTCACCTCGGACTGGAAGGGGCGCTACAAGGAGCACCTCAGCCTGATGAAGTCGGGGACGCTCTTCGACATGGCCACGGTCCTGAAGAGCCTCTATTTCCTGAGCCTCCACAAGCCCCTCTCCTTCCGGGAGAAGAAGATGATGGAAAAGGCCAAGGAGCTCATCGTCTCCGAGATCTCCGAGGCGGCCGCGTCGCCCTGTTCCAAGGTGGAGGAGAAGCTCCTCGGGACGCTGTCCCGGTGCTTCAAGACCGCCAAGCCCCGCATCGCCGCCTGATCGGACACCCATGCTCCTGCCGAGCATCCTGCTGTTCGTCCTGTGCATTCTCCTCTACGCCTTTTTCTCGGCCGCGGAAACGTCCTTCATAAGCGTCAATCCGTTCTCCCTCCAGCACAGCGAAAAACTCGGATCCAAGCCGGCCTCCCTGGTCCTCCGCATGAGGGCCAGGACGGGCGACTTCCTGGCCACGATCATGATCGGGAACACCCTGGTCAACGTGGCCGCCTCGGCCATCGCGACGTCCGTCTTCATCACGCTCGTCCCGAACAAGAGCCACGCCGTCGCGGCCGCCACCGCGGTCACGACGCTCGTCATCCTGATCTTCGCCGAGACCGCTCCGAAGACCTTCGCCGCCCAGAACTCTCTCAAGACCGCCGTCTTCCTCAGCTATCCCGTCCGCGCCCTCATGATCGTCCTGAGCCCTCTCGTCAAGGTCCTCTCGCTCTTTCTGGGCCTGCTCCTGCCTTCCTCGCGGAAGCGCGCCGAGGGCCCGGCCGGTCAGCTCAACGAAGAAGAGCTCAAGCTGGCCCTCCGCGCGGGGGCGCACGGCCTGAGCTCGCTCCGCCGCCGGATCGTCTCGGGCGCCCTCGACATCGGCTCGCGCCCCGTCAAGGAGGTCATGGTCCCCCGCCCGGAGATCAGGGCCTTCGAGGTCGGCGCCCGGCCCGAGGAGGTCCTGGCCGCCGTCCGCTCGACCGGGTTCTCGCGCTATCCCGTATACCGGGGCCGTCTCGACAGTATCGAAGGTGTCGTCCACGCCAAGGATATCGTCGGCTATATTATTGATAAAAAAGAATTTGCTATCAAGGACATCCTCCGCAAGCCGTTCTTCGTCCCGGAGCTGGCCTCGCTCGAGAAGGTCCTCCTCCAGATGCAGGAGAAGGCCGTCCACATGGCCCTGGTCGTCGACGAGTTCGGCAACGTCGACGGCCTGGTGACCCTCGAGGACATCATCGAGGAGATCGTCGGCGAGATCCAGGACGAGCACGACGGGCAGGCCGTGAGCTGGTACACCCGGCTCGACGGCGGCCGCGCCCTCGTCGCGGGAGCCGCGCCGGTCAAGGAGGTCAACCTCCTCGTGGACCTGCGCATCCCCGAGAAGAAGGACTATACGACGCTGGCGGGCTTCTTCCTCTACGAGTTCGGCCGCCTGCCCCGGGAAAAGGACCGGCTCGACTTCGGCGGGTTCACGCTGACCGTCGAGAGGATGACCAAGCGCCGCATCGCCCTGATCGGGATCGCGCCCGCCGCGCCGGCGGCCGGGGCCGCCCCATGAAGAACCTCGCCGTCAACAAGTCCGTCTCCCACGATTACCTCGTCCTCGAGACCCTCGAAGCGGGACTGGCCCTCGTCGGCAGCGAGGTCAAGTCGGTCCGCGCCGGCCGCGTCTCCCTCAAGGAGAGCTACGCCGAGGTCCGCAACGGCGAGGTCTTCCTCGTCAAGTGCCACGTCAGCCCCTACGAGGCCGCCAACATCTTCAACCACGACCCCCTCCGCGAGCGCAAGCTCCTGCTCCACCGGCGCGAGATCAGGCGCCTGGCCGTCAAGACCCAGGAGCGGGGGCTGACCATCGTCCCGACCCGGGTCTTCATCGGCGACAAGGGGCGGATCAAGCTGGAGATCGCCCTGGTCCGGGGCAAGCGCGCGCACGAGAAGCGCGAGGCCATCAAGAAGAGGGACACGGACCGGGAGATCCGGGCCGCGCTCAAGAACCGGTCGCGCTGAGCTCCGCGGCCAGCCGGGCCGCCCCTTCCATGCTCCGGGCGTCGGCGACGCCCTGCCCCGCGATATCGAACGCCGTGCCGTGGTCCGGCGAGGTCCGGACGAAGGGCAGGCCCAGGGTGACGTTGACCCCGGTGGCGAAGGCCTCGAGCTTGAAGGCGATGAGTCCTTGGTCGTGGTAGAGGGCGACGACCACGGCGTCCTTTTTTCCCAGGGCGTTCAGGAAGACCGTGTCCGGGGGGAAGGGGCCCGAGACCGGGATGCCTTCCGCCGCGGCGGCCTCAACGGCCGGCCGGATCTCCTCCTCCTCCTCCCGCCCCAGGCGCCCCTGCTCACCCGCGTGCGGGTTCAGGCCGGCCGCGAGCAGCCGGTAGGGCCCGCCGGGCACCCGCCCGAGGGACCGGTGAAGGGACCGGAAGAAGGCCAGGAGGGCGTCCCTGCGGACGGCAGCGACGGCTTCGCGGAGGGGCAGGTGATGGCTGAGCAGGGCCACCTTGAGCCGATCCGACCAGAAGGACATGACGGCCTCGGGGTAGAGCCGGGCCAGGTAATCCGTGTGGCCCCGGAAGGGGTGGCCGGCCAGGGACCAGGCCGCCTTTGATATCGGCGCCGTGACGACGGCCTCGAGGCGTCCGGCCCGGGCCTCGGCGACGGCCGCTTCGAAGGCCCGGAAGGAGGCCTCGCCGTTCCCGGCGGAGACCCGGCCGACGTCCGCGGGGCCGCCCCGGGCGGGCACGGCCGCCAGGTGGACGCCCGCTTCGGGCCGGGCCTCGGCCCGCCAGGCGCGGGCCGCGAGCCGGATCCCGAGCCTTCGCTCCTCGGCCTCGACGACGCGGGGATCGGCGAAGAGGATCCAGGCGGCGGGGGGGAGCGACGCGGCCCGGGCCAGCGCCTTGAGCGCGACCTCGGGGCCGACGCCGCCGGGATCGCCGGCGGTCACCGCGATCCGGGGGACGGTCATTTGCCGCGCGGCGCGTCCCCCTCGGAGTCCGGGCCCTCGCCCGCCTTGCAGACGTAGCGGATGCCCGCCTTGTAGATGAGGAGGTTCGGCGCGTCGTCGCGGTTGAGCTTGATGCAGTTGCGGTCGTACCACTCGACGTAGCCCTCGACGCTCTCGCCGTCCGTGAAGACGACGGTCATCGGGGTCTTCTTGTTCATCTGCTTGAGGTAGTAGTAGCTCTCGGCGAAGGTGTCGGTCGGCGGGTGCATCCTCTTGCGGGCCGTTTCCTTGTCCCGTTCCTTGTCCTGGCTCATGCGCTCCTTGATCTCCGTGAGGTTGGGCCGGATCAGCTTTCTGTTCATGAAAAACTCTCCCGTTGCTGGGTCGGGTCGGTCGAGATTCCCTTTGTTCACAAGGATACCACGCCGGGGGCCCGATTGCAAGTTAAACCGTTTGGAGTCAACAGGAAAAGGAGCGGTTCCCGCCCCGTCCCAAGCCCCGCGTCGCCCCCGCTCAATCGAGCCCGGGGGCGTAGTCGGAGAGGTTGATGTTCTTCGACCGCAGGTTCGTCCCCATCGCCTTCTCGAGGGCCGCCAGCGAGACGTTGTAGGAGATGATGGCGTTGAGCTCGGAGATGCGGGCGTTGGCCAGGTCGCGCTGGTAGGACAGCACCATGTAGTTTGTGCTCATGCCGACCCGCCGCTTCTCCTCCTCGGCCGCGAGCTTCTGCTCGGCCAGCTCCCGGGCCGTCGTGTAGGCCAGGATACGCTTGTAGTTGGCTTCGACCGAGCGGACGGCGTTCTTGATCTCCAGGTAGACCTCCTCCTTCTTGTTCTCGATCTCGAGCATGGCCTGCCGCATGTTCAGCCGGGCCTGGGCCAGGCTGGCCCTGGAAAAGAAGCTGGCCAGGGGGACGTTCAGCGTCAGGCCCAGGTTCCAGTTGGGATACTTGAAGCTGGTCGTCTGCTCCAGCGCTCCCCCGATGCCGCCGGGAATGGTGCCGATGATCTGGGCGTCCGGATCGATCGGGCTGAGGTCGTAGATGAGCTGGGTCCCGTCGATGCCCGGCGCGTAGAAGGAGGCCGACAGGCTCAGGTCGGGCAGGACCTGGTTCTTGGCGTAGGCGAGGTTGAGCTTGTCGGTCTCGAGCCCGATGCGGGAGATCTCGAGGTCGGGCCGGTTGGCGATGGCGTCGACGAGGGCGCCCTCGAGGTCGACCTCGCGGGCGACGTAGGTCGGCTCGTCCTTGGGCAGGAGCGCCAGGAGGGCCCGGTCCTCGTCCCCGGTGATGTTGAGCAGGAGCCGGAGCTGGTCCTCGCTGCTCTTGATCTGGGTCTCCGCCTGGATGAGGTCGGCCTCGCGCGTGGCCACCTCGGCCCGGGCGCTCAGGACCTCAATGGGGGCCAGGGTGCCGACCTCGACCGAGCGCTGGTTCTTCTCGAGCAGGTCCTTGGCCAGCTGGAGGGACTGGCGGCGGACGTCGAGGTTCTCGATGCTGTAGACGAGGTTCCAGTAGGCGCTCTCGACGTTGTAGACGGTGGTCATCAGGATGTTCTTGAGGTTCTCCTCGGAAACCCCGAGGTTGTTCCTGGCGACCAGGATCTCCCGGCGGCTGATCCTGGGGCCGAAGTTCTTGAGCAGGGGCTGGTTGAGATTGAACCGCAGCGTCGTGCCGTAGCGGGGGTTGATCGTGGTGCCCGTGCGGTTGGTCGCCGTCCGGTAGCCCGTGAAATCGAGGCTGAACGTTCCGCCCGTCGGCAGGGACTGGCTGGCGTTGAGGAAGGTGAAATTGCTCGTCTTGTCGATGGTGCTGTCGACCTGGGCGTCGAGGTAGGAATACGAGGCGTTCTCGGTGCTCGAGGTCCGGACGCTCATGCTCAGGGTGGGGATGAACTTCTCCTGGGCCTGGTCAAGGCCCGCGCCCGATATCTGCGGGCCGAGGACCTGGATGGCGACGCCGAGGTTGTCCTTGAGGGCCTTGACGATGCACTCCTCGAGCGACAGCGAGAGGGTGCTCTGGGCCTCCTGGCCGAAGCCGGCCGGGGCCAGGACCAGGGCGAGGGCTATCAGACCGACAAGCGTTGACTTTCTCATGTTCGTTCTCCTTATCGAGCGGGCCGGCGGTCCCTTCTCCGGGCGGCCGGCGTCTATTCGTATCTCAGGGCCTCGATCGGGTCGAGCCGGGAGGCCTTCCGGGCCGGGTAGAAGCCGAAGAAGATGCCGATCGCCGCGGCGAAGAAGAAGGCCATCAGGACCGACTCGATCGAGACGACGGTGTTGAAGGCCGAGAACATCTTGATCTTCTTGATGAGCTTGGAGGCCCCGAGGCCGAAGGCGATGCCGATGAGGCCTCCCATCAGGCTGAGGACGATGGCCTCGGTCAGGAACTGGAGGAGGATGTCCCGCTCGCGGGCGCCGACGGCCATGCGCAGGCCGATCTCGCGGATCCTCTCGGTCACCGAGACGAGCATGATGTTCATGATGCCGATGCCGCCGACGAGGAGCGAGATCCCGGCGATGCTGCCGAGCAGGATGGTCATCATCTTGCTCGACTCGGCGAACGTCTCGGCGATCTCGGACAGGTTGCCGACGTTGAAGTCGTCCTCCGCGCCGGGGGCGATGCGGTGACGGTTCCGCAGGACGTCCTCGATCTCGGTCTGGGCCTGGGTCATCGCCTCGGCCGAGACCGCCCGGACGTCGATCGACTGGATGTAGTCGATGCCCTGCAGGCGGCGCATGGCCGTCGTGTAGGGGATGGCGATCATGTCGTCGCGGCTGCCGAAGCCGGCCGATTCGCCCCGCTTCTTCAGCACGCCGAGGACCTTGAACGGGATCTTCTTGATCCGGATGACCTTGCCGATCGGGTCCTCGTCCTCGAACAGGTTCGTCTTGACGTCGGAGCCGAGGACCGCGACCTTGGCGGCGGACTTGACCATGGCCTCGTCGAAATACGCCCCGGACTCGACGTCCCAGCTGCGGACCTCGGGGTAGCGGGAGCCGGTGCCCGAGATGGAGGTGTTCCAGTTCTTGTTGCCGTAGACGGTCTGGGCCCGGGCGCTGACCGAGGGCGAGACGTACATGACGGACGGGCACTGCTGCTCGATGGCGACGGCGTCGTCCTCCTTGAGCGTGGTCATGCTGCCCCAGCCGCCGTGGACGCCCCGCTGGTTCTGGCTGCCCGGCCTGACGATGAGGAGGTTGGCGCCCATGGAGGCGAAGCGGCTCTCGATGCCGCGCTTGGCCCCCTCGCCGATGCTGACCATGGCGATGACGGCGCCGACGCCGATGATGATGCCGAGGGCCGTGAGGAAGGACCGCATCTTGTTCCGGCCCAGGGCCCGGAAGGCGATCCGGCAGGTCCTCTCGGCATGCTTGAGCGTTCGCTTGATCTTGATCATGGCTGCTCCTTCGCGGGCGTTCCCGTCCGCCTCACGAGGCCTCCTCGCGGACGATCAGGCCGTCCTTGAGGTAGATCCGCTTGCCGGCCCAGGCCGCGATGTCGGGCTCGTGCGTGACCATGATCATCGTGATCCCCTTCTCTTCGTTGAGGGACTTGAAGATGTTCATGACCTCGGACGACGTCTTGCTGTCGAGGTTGCCCGTCGGCTCGTCGGCCAGGATCAGGGCGGGGTTGTTGAGGAGGGCCCGGGCGATGGCCACGCGCTGCTGCTCGCCGCCCGAGAGCTGGTTCGTCTTGTGGTGGGCCCGGTCCTCGAGGCCGACGGCGGCCAGGGCGGCCATGGCCCGCTCGGTCATGTCCTTGTCGTCCGCCGTCGAGTAGAACAGCGGCAGCTCCGTGTTCTCCAGGGCCGTCGTCCGGGACAGGAGGTTGAAGCTCTGGAAGACGAAGCCGATCTTCTGGTTCCTGATGCGGGCCAGCTTGTTCTTGTCGAAGGTTGAGACGTCCTCCCCCTCCAGGACGTATTCGCCCGAGGTCGGCCGGTCGAGGCAGCCGAGGATGTTCATCAGGGTCGACTTGCCTGATCCCGAGGCGCCCATGATGGCCAGGAAGTCGCCCTGCCCGATCGCGTAGGTCACGCCCTGCAGGGCCCGGACCTCGGTCTCTCCGACGTGGTAGGTCTTGACCAGGTTCCGCAGCTCGATGATGTTTCCGGGCATGGTCTCTCTCCCGCGCGGGAAGGCCGCCTAGCGGCGCCCGCCGGGCGGCCCGCCCATGAACATCACGCTGCCCATCCCGGGCTGGCCGGACGTGGCGGACGCCGTCGCCGCGGTCTGCAGCCCCAGGACGACGAGGTCGCCCTCCTTGAGCTCGCTGCGGACGATCTCCGTGTAGCTCGTATCCTGGACGCCCGTCCGGAGGAAGGCCATGCTCAGCTTGCCGTCCGGGCCGAGGAGCCAGACGCGCGGGATCTGCGGGCGGACCCGCGTGGACCCGCCTTCCCCGCCGCCCTGGCGGTTGAGGCCCGCCGGCCTGGCCTGGCCGCCCTCGGGGGCGCCCGCCGGCGCGGACCCGCCGGGGGCCGCCGTGCCGGGCTGGCCGCCCTGGGCCTGCCGCTGGGCCATCATCCGGTCCCTCATCTCCTGCTGCATCCTGGCCAGCTCTTCGGCGCTGAGGTTGGGGGTGAAGCGCAGGGCCGCGTTGGAGACCCGCAGGACGTCCTTGGCTTCGCCGACGATGATGGACACGGTCGCCGTCATGCCGGGGAGGAGCTTTTTCTCGGGATTGTCGACGTTGACGATGGTCGTGTAGGTGACGACGTTCGAAACGGTCTCCGGAGAGAAGCGGACCTGCTGGACGACGCCGTTGAAGGAGTCGTTGGGGTAGGCCTCGACGGTGAAGCGGACCTTCTGCCCTTCCTTGACCTTGCCGATGTCGGACTCGTCGACGCTGCACTCGACCTTCATCTTGGTCAGGTCGGTGGCGATCTGGAAGAGGACCGGGGCCTGGTAGCTCGACTGGAGCGTCTGGCCGATGTTGACCTTGCGGGTGATGACGACGCCGTCGACGGGGGCCTTGATGACCGAGTAGCCCAGGTCGACCCGGCTCAGGTCGAGCGTGCTCTTGGCCTGGGCCAGGCTGGCCTCCGAGGAGATGAGGTCGCTCCTGGCGTTGAGGTAGTTCGCCTCGGAGGCGTCCATCTCCTCGATGGAGATGATCTCCTTGGCGAACAGGGACTTGGCCCGCTCGTGGGCCTTCTCGGCCGTCTGCAGGGAGACCTTGGACCGCTCGAGCGAGGCGACGCGGCTCTTGTAGTTCGCCTCGTTCTGCTCGATCTTCATCCGCAGGGGCTCCTGGTCGAGCTCGGCCAAGACCTGGCCCTTGGTGACGACGGTGTTGAAGTCGGCGTAGAGCTCGGCGATCTTGCCCGACACCTGGGCCCCGACATCGACGGTCTCGATCGGGTTGAGGGTGCCGGAGGTGACGACCAGGGCCTCGATGTCGCCGCGGCCGACGGCTTCGGTTCTATAGGCGACCTTGCCGTTCTTCCCGTTGCGGAGAACGGTCAGGCCGAGAATGGCCCCGGCCACGACGACCAGGGCGACGATGATCCAGATGATCTTCTTCTTCATGGCGTAACTCCTTTATCTCCCGCGGTCCGGGGGAGGCGGATCGTCCTCCCGGCGGTCGCGCTGCTGGCTCCTGTCGGATTCCTTCTTCCGCTGCTCCTCGAACCGGCGGATCATCTCGTCGTTCTTGACCTTCTGCTCCGGCGTGAGGACGGCGTCGATCTCGTCCTTGAGCGTCTTGCGCAGCTCCCCCAGCCGGGCCCGGCTCTCGGTCCGGTGGGCCTTCATCCGCTCCTCGTTGCTCTCGAAGATCGCGTGGATCCGGTCCCGCTGCTCCTGGGTCAGGCCGAGCTCCTTCGCCCAGCTGTCGGGCGAGGGCAGGCGCGGCCGGGCCGCGGCGGTCCGGCGGTCCTTCTTGTGCGCGGCGTAGCGCTCGCCCAGGACCCCGGCGGCGACGCCGAGGCCGAAGACGACGAGGAGCGTCAGGGCGACGAGGAGCTTGTATTTCGTCTTCATGGCGTCGGCCTCCTGAGGGGCGATTTCTCATCCAGCGAGGCGAACATGAGCATCATGGTCCGCGTCTCGGCCTGGTCCGTCTCGAACAGCGCGCGGGTCTCGGAGAGGGGATCGCGGTTCTCGAGGAGCAGGGTCGCCGACTGGCTCAGCTCGACGTCCCCGGGGGCGAAGAAGAGGAAGCCGCCGACGAGGGCGACGAGGGCCAGGAAGACGGGGATGGCCCGCAGGCTCCACCTCTCCCAGAAGAGCAGGGGCACGAGCTCCGTCTCCTCCCGGAGCCGGGGCTCGAGCCGCTCCCAGAAGCGGGGGAGGGGCGCGGCGCCGCGCCCGTCGCGCAGGAGGTCGAACATGCGCCGGTACTCCCTGTCCGCCTTCCGGCAGGAAGGGCAGGACTCGAGGTGACCCGCGAGCAGGGCCGCGGCGCGCCCGTCGAGGCGGCCGTCGACGGACCTCAGGAGCCATTTTTCGGCCTTACGACAGTTCATCGGTCCCTCCTTCGGCGGCGAGCTGGGGAGCCAACATGGCCCGGAGCATCCGCCTGGCCCGGTGGAGCCTGGAGTCCACGGTCCCGGGCGACAGGCGCAGGATCCGGGAGACGTCCTCGTAGGAGAGGCCCTGGATGTCCCGGAGGGTCAGGATGACCCGGTACTTTTCCGGCAATCCCAGGACCGACTTCTGGACGAGCGCCCGCCGGGCCTCGGTCTCCCTCTCCATCTCGGCCTTTTCGGCCTGCTCCCGGTCCGAGAAGGCGACCTCGCCGACGTCGTCCAGCGAGATCTCCCTGACCCGGCCCCTCTTGCGCAGGAAGTCCTTGATGTGGTTCACCGAGATGCGGTAGAGCCACGTCCCGAACTCCGAACGGCCGTGGAACCGGGGCAGGGCGAGGTAGGCCTTCAGGAAGATCTCCTGGGCCAGGTCGTCCGCGGCCTCCCGGTTCCGGGTGAAGCTCAAAGCCATGCTGAACACCTTGGGCTGGTATTTCGCGACCAGCTCCTCGAAAGCCGCCGGGCTTCCTTCCTGAGCCAGCCGAACCAGCTGTTTGTCTTCCATGCGGATATGCTCACTTGTCCTCCGCGCCCTATTAGACGGCGGGAGGGGCCGAATCTTCCCGGCCCCCTTGCGGAGGGTCTCGCGTTCCTTCTATTATAGCGAATTCCCCGGCGCCCTGATATCGGTCCCGGCGGGGCTTTTTTCCCGGGGGAGGCCCCGATCCTGAAACAGGCCGGCCGCCCCTAAAAATGGGTTCTTCTCCCATTTCCGGGACCAGCTCTCGAGGCGGCGAGGGATGTTGCCTCGATGATCCCCGTCCGTGGAGGGGGGGCCCGCGAAGCGGGGGGAACCGGACGACTGGTTCCCGGGGGGCCGGGGAGCAAGAGGCATATCCCGAGCCAAGCCGGAGAGATGGGCTTCCTGGAATCGGGAGATGAACCTAAAATGTCGCCGGAACCGACAATTTTGTCGGGATCGTGTCGGGCTTGTTTACTTAAGTTATTCATATAAAACAACATAATAATTGGCACGTATCGTGCATATAGAAAGGCGTGAGTGACTTTAGGAGGTAACGACATGAAAAAGACAATGGCTTTAATGATCGGATTGCTGGTCCTGGGATTCGCCTTCGCCGCGGCCCAGACGACCGAAGAGCCCAAGGAGCCCGCCAAGACGGGCGTCGCCTCGCAGATCAAGAACGCGGGCGTGGTCCAGCCGAAGCTCATGCACAGGGTCCAGTGGGTCTCGACCTGGCTCGACGCCGACGCCGACGGCATCGCCGACGAGGGCGAGACGACTATCGCCTCCCCCAAGGGCGACATCACCGCCCTCAAGGGCACGGCCAGGACCTGGGAGCCTTTCAAGAGGCTCGACTACGTCGACCCGGAGACGGTCGCGACGGACGCCACCACGGTGTCCGACATCGACCTCATCTCCGAGCCCGCCGCCACGACGACCGTCGACAGCACCGCGGTGACCCTCACCAAGAGCGGGTTCCGCAAGGGGCTGGGCTCGACCGGGCTGACCGAGGGGGCCGGCGTCCCCAAGGGGCCCGCCGCCCGGGTCCTCGCCCAGAAAGCCCGCGGCTAAGAGCCATCCAGGCCTCCTCTCCGCACCCGCGAAGAGGAGGCCTTTTTTTTTCTTGATTGATCGGGAGTTTTCCATCATGATGAAGTCAATGAAGAGGATATCCGGGCTCGCCCTGCCCGTCCTGCTCGCGGCGGCCGTCCCGGCCCTGGCCGGCACCGTCACCTTCTCGTTCAACCAGCACTCGACCCAGAACCTGTTCCAGACGAGCGACGCCGTGGCCGACCAGGTCTCGGTCTTCACTCTGTCGATCGACCAGGACTCGGAGGCCCTCGCCTTCCTGGCCAACGTCGGCTACTCGGCCTTCCACCAGACGACGGGACTGAGCTTCCTCGCGGCCGAAGCCGGGTTCGACTACCTCCACCCGTCCGGCGAAAAGAGCGCCTTCTACTTCGCCGCGATGGGCGTGGGGTTCTTCTTCGGCCAGGATTACGCGGCCTTCAGCTCCCTCGGGGCCCATCTCGTCGGGGCCTACAAGACCTACCTGGCCCCGTCCTCGATCCTGAAGCTCCAGCTGCAGGGCTGGTACGCCGCCTACAACGACAGCCTGTTCGACTACGCGAGCACGATCGCCTCGATCACCCTGGACAAGTATTTTCCGAGCCGGACGACGCTCAAGGCCGACGCCCAGTACGGGTACAAGTACTTCCTCCACCCGTTCCTGAACGAGCCCCTCGTGTCGGTGGCGGCCCCGGCGCCCGTCGCGGCCGACGCGTCGACCATCCTGGCCGCCTCGAACTGGGGAGGCAATCCCTACGACAGCGACCGCGGCTTCCTGCCGCGCTTCCGGCCCGGCGGCGGCGGCGCGGGGATCGGCCACGTCGCGGTGTCCGCCACCGCGGCCCAGGGCCTCGGCGACCACATCGGGCTGAGCGCGTCCGCGGCCCGGCAGTGGATCGTCAGCGGCGAGAACCCCTTCCTGTCCATCGAGGAGTTCTACCTGGTCCAGAACCCCAGCGCCGACGCGTTCTCGTGGGACGGCCACCTGCTGACCGGCCGGGTCACCCTCGTCCTGCCCTGGGCGATCGAGGTCAAGACCGCCTACACGCGTTCCGACAAGACCTATCCGGGCGTCGAGCTCCTGGACGAGCTCCAGCTGCCGACCGGGGTCATGCGCAACGACGCCCGGGACCTCTTCGAGGCCCGGATCCGCAAGAATTTCCGCCGGTTCGCGATCTTCGCGGCCTTCTCGTACACCGACAACGACTCCAACGACCCGCTGTTCGATTGGAAGGGCCACGCCGTCATGGCCGGGTTCGACTGGGCCCTGGGGAGCGGCGGAGGGAACGCGCCATGAGGACCGTGGCCGGGCTCGTCGTCGCCGTCGCCCTCGCGGCGCTCGCGGCCGGAGCGGCGGCCGGGCAGACCCGTCCGCACTTTTACAACGTCGACAACGAGGTCCGGTTCGAGGCGACGGTCCGCGAGATCGTCCTCGAGCCGCGCTACAAGGGCTCGGCCCCCTTCCTCGTCCTCCGCGTCGAGTCCTCGGAGGGGGCGCAAAGGTACAACGTCGAGATCAGCCCCTCCTGGTTCTTCGGCCAGGACATCCACGGCGGCGAGAAGGTCCGCGTCGTCGGGTCGCGCATCGAGACGGCGGAAGGCGTCCCGACGGTCATCGCCAGGGAACTCCGTCTCCGGGGCGAGACGTTCATCCTGCGCGACAAGCGGGGCTTCCCCAGCTGGCAGGGCAGCTCCCAGCGGAAGCGCGCCATCCGGAGGTTCGGCAGCGATTGAAGCGCCGGAACGTCTTCTTCTTCTTCCTCCTCCCCTTTCTCGGCGTCCTCGTCTTCTTCTCCCTGGCGTCCGTCCTCGGCCAGGCCGACCTGAAGAGGCGCACCGAGGCTCTCGTCGGCGACCAGCTCCTGGCCACGGCGGACATCCTCCGGACGACGATCACCCACCTGCTCGACGAGGGCCGCTCGCCCGACGAGATCCTCGACTTCCTCCTCGCGGCGGAGGACATCTATTTCATCGCCCTGTTGGACGGTGACAGGCGGGTCCTGGCCTGGAACTCCCGCTACGAAGGCTACCTGCCCATCTCCCTCGGCTCCGTCCGGGACGGGCACGCGGGCATCATCGCCTCGCCGGCCGGCAAGATCTTCAACGCCTGCACGGCCGTCGCCCGCCCCGACGGGAGCCTGTATTACATCTACCTCGGCTACGCCCTGGCCGGGATGGAGGAGATGATCGCCCTGTCGCGGCGGACGTCCCTCCTGCTCACCGGCCTGATCCTGCTCGCCGGCGCGGTGTTCTTCCGGGGCCTTTTCCGGCTCCAGTCCCGCTACGTCGCCAAGACCCGCGAGGCCGAGACGGAGCGCCAGGAGAAGGAGCGCTTCCGCGAGATCTCGGCCTTCACCTCCGGGGTGGCCCACGAGATCAAGAACCCCCTCAACAGCCTGTCCCTGCTCATCGAGCTGCTCCTCCGGGAGTCGCCCCCGGGGATGCGGGACGGACTGGTCACGGGCAAGGCCCAGGTGCAGACGATCGCCCGCATCGTCGACCGGTTCACCAGCGCGGTCAAGGCGGTCCGGCCGGCCGCCGAGCCCTTGGCCCTCGACGAGGTCGTCCGCCTCGCGGCCGACAACCTCGCGGCCGAGGTCCCGGGCGCGGCCGCCAGGCTCCGGATCGGCGAGGGCTCCGGGGCCCGGCTCACGGGCGACCGCGAGCTCCTGGGCCAAGCCCTGTTCAACGTCCTGAAGAACGCCTTCGAGGCGTCGCCCGACGCTCCCGTGCGGGTGGAGGGCCGGCGGAACGGGAAAAAGGTCGAGATCCGGGTCGTCGACGAGGGCCCGGGCCTCTCCCCGGACGCGCTGGCCCGCATCTTCGAGCCCTTCTTCACGACTAAAGAGAAAGGCATGGGCATCGGGCTCTACCTGAGCAAGAAGATCGTCGAAGCCCACGGCGGAACGATCGCGGCCCTGGGCCGGGACGGCGGCGGCGCCGAATTCCTCATCGAGCTTCCCGGAGCGTGAGATGAACGAGCCCCTCATCCTGATCGTCGAGGACGATCCGGTCCAACGCCAGCTCATCCGGAAGAACCTGGAGGCCCGCGACTACCCCGTCATCGAGGCGGGCTCCCGGAAGGAGGCCCGCGAGGCCGTCGTCGGCCACCCCGTCGACGTGGCCGTCGTCGACTACAAGCTGGGCGAGGAGACGGGCATCGACGCCATCCGGGACATGCTCGCCGCGAACCCCCTCGTGACGCCGATCATGGTCACGGCCTACGGGAACATCGAGAGGGCCGTCGAGGCGGTCCGGGCCGGGGCCTACGACTACATCGTCAAGCCCCTCGACTTCGAGAAGTTCCTCCTCATCCTCGAACGGGCCTCGGAGCGGCAGAAGCTCAAGAAGGAGATCTCCCTGCTCCAGGACCGGCTCGAGGAGAAGTTCAGCGCCAGGAACTTCGTCTTCGCCTCGTCCGCCATGGAGGAGGTCGTCCGCCTCATCCTCAAAGCGGCCCGGAGCGAGGCCACCGTCCTCATCTCCGGGGAGACGGGGACCGGCAAGGACCTCGTCGCCCGGACGATCCACCACTCGTCGCCGCGCAAGCAGGGGCCCTACGTCGCCCTGAACATCCCGTCCTTCCCCGAGACCCTGATCGAATCGGAGCTCTTCGGCGCCGAGAAGGGCGCCTACACGGGCGCCAACGAGCGGAAGATCGGCAAGTTCGAGGCGGCCGCCGGCGGGACCGTCTTCCTCGACGAGATCGGGGACCTGGCCCCCCAGGCCCAGGTCAAGCTCCTGCGCTTCCTCCAGGACAGGGAATTCTATCGCCTCGGGTCGAGCCGGCCCCTCAAGGCCGACGTCCGGGTCATCGCGGCGACGAACCAGGACCTCGGCGCCCTGATGCGGGAGGGCAAGTTCCGGGCCGACCTCTTCTACCGCCTGAACGTCATCGGGATCGCCGTGCCGCCGCTCCGGGAGAGGAAGGACGACATCCCGCTCCTCGCGGACTTCTTCCTGAAGAAGTACGCCGAGAGGGAGGGCAAGGCCGTCCGGGGCATCTCGCGGGAGGCCCTGAACGCGCTCGTCGGCCACGCCTTCCCCGGCAACGTCCGCGAGCTCGAGAACGTCGTCGAGCGCGCCGTCGTCTTCGCCGACAAGGACGTCCTCGGCGCAGCCGACCTGCCCCTGGCCCTGACAGAGCCCGTGGGCGCGGACACCGGCCCGGACGGCGAGGCCCTGCCCGACAAGGTCCGCCGGCTCGAGACGCGGGAGATCCGGAGGGCCCTGAGGGAGGCGGGCGGGGTCAAGAGCCGGGCCGCCAAGGCCCTGGGCATCACCGAGCGGATGCTCGCCTACAAGATGAAGGCGTACGGCCTCGCCGCCGGCCCCGCGAAGCCCGGCGGAGCGGACCGGGCCTAGCCGACCTTGACGACCGCCCGGGCGACGCCGCCGCGCGTCGACCGGATCGAGACCTCGGCCTCGCCGGACGATCCCGGCTTGACCTTGACCTTCCAGCGGACCTCTTTCCTCTCGTTCCGCCCGAGGAAGCCGATCTCCCGGCGGGCCCCGCCGCCGGCGACCTCGACGCCCTCCGGCAGGCGGACCGAGACCTCGTCCGGCCGGACGATCTTGACCCGCTCGGCCATGCGCAGGGCCGTCGGCAGGAAGCCCTCGTTCGTGAACACCGCGACGATCTCGAAGGCGCCCGGCTCCTTGCGGACGGGCCTGGCCTCCGCGGAGACGATCTTGACCTGCGGCAGGGACCCGGCCAGGAAGAGGTTGAACAGGGCCTCCTTCCTGATCCACTCCTCGAGGATCTCGACCGGCGGGTTCTGGCGCCAGAACTTGGGGTTGAAGCCGCCGATCTCGACCTCGCCGAGCGTCGGGTGGACCGCCTTCGTCCAGGGCTTGAAGTAGCGCCCGCCGAGCTCCTCGTCGATGAAGCGCAGGCTCTCGAGGTCGGTCACGCGGCCGTCGCCGTCGTAGTCCCGGACCCGGCCGCCGTTCCACAGCTCGTCGCCGTACCAGACGGCGCCGTAATAGAGGTAGCCGAAATCCGGGGAGTGGCCGAAGAGCGGCCGGCCCCGGGGCTCGCCGGGCATCTCGAAGCCCATCTCCGCGGCCCGGGCCCGCGCGTCCCGGTCGCCGCGGCCCAGGTTGGCATAGTCCCAGAAGGTGTCGCCGGCGCTGGGATAGCCAGTGATCCTCTTCCCCTCGGCGTCGAAGTACTGGTAGATCTTCATGTCCCCGGGGAACATGGATTCGCTCATCCGGCTCGTCGATGGGCCGTGGAGCAGCATCGGCACGGTCGTGTCCATGGTCTGGACGACGCTGACGTTGGGGTGCTCGAGGAGGAAGGTGAAGACGGCCCGGGTCTCGGGCTCGGACAGCGGGTACTCCCCGGCCCCGCCTTGGGTGTGGCCGCGGCCCGTCAGGTCCCGGCCGGGCATCGGCCGCCAGTTCTCGGGATAGTTGCGGTGGAGGTCGAGGCCCCCGATGCCGTCCTCGTTCGTCCGGCCGTCGCCGTCGTTGTCGATCCCCTCGGAGATGACCTGGTAATCGCCCCGGCCGGCGGGCGCCCGCTTCATGAGCCGGCCGGACGGGTCGTCGGGGTCGACGATCATCGTGCCCCGGCCGGGCTCGACCTTCTTGCGGAGCTGGAGGATGAAGCCGTCCCCGTCGAGGTCCTCGGGCGGATCCTCGTCGAGGAGGCCGTCCCGGTCGTCGTCGTACGGGCGGACCGTGCTCCGGTTCGACTGCGCCGTGTTGAGATAGAGCTCCGAGCCGTCGGGATTGTTCTTGACCCGGACGTAGATCGCCTTGGTGTCGACCAGGCGCGTCAGCTCCGGGTCGGCGCCGTAGCCGCCGAGGATATGGCCGGCGAACCAGAGCGCGCATTCCGCCGCCGTGACCTCGCCGGAGTGCCGGTTCCCCTCGATGAACATGGCCGGCTTGTCGGTGTCCTTGCCCGTGGACTTGTTGGTGATCGTGATCTGCCAGATGTCCCGGCCCTCGAACGACTTGCCGACCGAATAGAGATCGACGATGTCGGGATGCTCGGCGGCCCACTTGCGCAGGATGCCTTCGACCTC
>CAZFBC010000017.1:0-19692 GCA_964517245.1 uncultured Eubacteriales bacterium
CAAGCGGCGCCCGAACGGGTCGTCCGCGGCGGCATGGCCTATCGCCGCCTCGGCCGGACCGGCCTCCTCGTCTCCGAGATCTCGCTCGGAAGCAGCCCCCTGCCGGACCCCGACCTCCTCCGGAGCCTCATCGACCGGGGCGTCAATTACATCGACACCTCCCACACCTATGAGAACGGCAACGCCGAGCGCAAGATCGGACGGGCCCTCAAGGAAGTCGGCCGGGACAAGGTCCTCGTCGCCACGAAGTTCCACGTCGAGGACCGGGACACCGTCGAGTCCATCGTGGCCTCCGTCCGCGGCAGCCTCCGGCGGCTGGGCGTCGAGACGATCGACGTCCTGATGATCCACGGCGCCGAGACGGCCGCCGTCCTCGTCGACGCGCGCGTCCTCGAGGCCTACGAGCGGCTGGAACAGGAAGGCGCCTATCGCTTCCGGGGGCTGTCCTGCCACGCCAATCAGGACGAGGTCGTGCGCAAGGCTGTGGCGTGCGGCCTCTACGACATGGTCCAGGTCGGCTACAACGTCTTCGATATCCAGGAGCCGTCCCGCGACGTCGAGACCTATCCCGACTACCTCGGGACGAGCGGCATCCGGGGCCTCATCGAGCTCGCCCACGCCAAGGACGTCGGCGTCATCGCCATGAAGACGCTCAAGGTCGGGGGCCGCCGCCAGGACCTCGGGAGATACCGGACCGGCGGAGCATCGCTCTACCAAGCCATGCTGAAATGGGTCCTGGACGACGCCCGGGTGACGTCGGCCCTCATCGAGATCCTCAACCGCCAGCAGATGGAGGAGGACCTGGGGGCCGTGGGGGCCGGGCTCGGCGCGGCCGAACGGGCGACGCTGGCCCGCTACGTCCGGGAGAAGGGGACCGATTATTGTCACGGCTGCGCGCGGTGCCGCCGGGCCGGCCCCTCGGGCGCCGCGACGCCCGAGGTCCTGCGCGCCCTGGCCTACCACGAGAGCTACGCCAAGACCGGCCGGGCGAAAGCGGTCTACGGTTCGCTTCGGAGCGGGGAGCGGGGCGAGGCCTGCCGCGACTGCGGCGCCTGCGAGAGGGCCTGCCCCTACGGCGTCGCCGTGCGGACGAAGGTCCGCCGGGCGGCCGCCCTCCTCGCCTGAGAATCCGGCCTGACGTATTCACGAATCGAGGCGGCCCTCAGATCTGCCAGGCGTAGCCGATCTTCAGGAAGAACGTCCGGTCCGTCCGCGTCATGGCCACCCGTCCCGGCCCCAGCCAGCTGTCGAAGTTCCCGCCCAGCGCGTTGTCCGAGTAGCCCAGGAACAGGACCGTGCGCGGATTGAGCTTGTAGGAGAACAGGAGCTGGGTGAAGAGGCCCCGGCTCCGCGAATCGACGGGGACATCGTATTGGGCCGGGTTCTGGCGGAGGACCTGGTACTGGACGATGGCCCGGACGAAGGAGCGCACGTTGAAGTTCCAGACGGCCTTGGCTTGGGCCAGGTTGGCCGTATAGATCGTCTCCCCCGCCAGGGACATCCGTTCGTAGATGAACGAAGGGACGAGATTGAGGTGCCGGAACAGGCTGAACGAGAAGTTGGGGCCGACGGCGAAGGTGTCGGCCAGCCGGACATTGGCGTAGTCGACGGCCTTGCCGGCCTGGGCGGTCAGTCCGACCTGGGCGCCGCTGAAGGGCCTGAAACGGAACAGGAAATCGCCGTATGGGGTGTCGAAATATTGCCCCCCGTAATAGGTCCGGTAGAAATTGGCGTGCACGTTGACCACGGTCTCCAGGTTGCCTTGATACATGGTGCCGAGCGTCACTCCCCGGTCGGTCAGCGTGCCGTCGTGGTCCCAGCCGACGAGGCCGGCCACGCCGAGGCGGATGAGGTTGAACCAGCCCCCGGGCTTGCCCCAGATCTGGCGAAAGACCATGGCCTCTCCGCTGCGCATGTCGACGCGCGGGATGAAACCGTAGTCGGCCCGGAAGCCCGGCGACCTGTCGTTATAGACGGCGTCGACGAACCAGCTGCGCGAGAAGTGCTGGTATTCGAGCCGGAGGGCGTTGCCCCCGAACCTGTCCGCCTCCTGGCCGTAGGCGGCGGCGAGGCCCTCCGGATAATCCGTCTCCGAGTGCAGGAACTGGAAGATGACCGAGTTCTTCTGGTCGAGCCGGATGAAGCCGTCGGCCCCGGCGACGTGGTTGGAATAGCCGGTGCCCGTCCTCCCGGTGTAGAGAAGCCCCAGGGTCGACATCCGGCCGACGTCCTGCCGCAGCCGGAAGACGCCGCCGTAGGCGTCCTGGTCGAGGAAGGCCGGCGACGAGCCCTGGTTCGACGGGATGATCAGGTTGGTCATCTCGTCCTGGGCGGCGAAGAAGCCCAGGGCCGTGCGGCCGCTCTTCCCGGTCAGCTTGGCACCCCAGAGCGGGTCGGCCACGGTCCGGGTGAAGACCGCCTGGAGCGGCGTCAGGAAGAAGTCGGCCCCTTCGAGGAAGAACGGCCGCTTCTCCGGATAGAAGAGGGCGAAGCGGCGGTTGATCTCGAGCTGGGCGACGTCGGCCTCGACCTGGGAGAAATCGGGATTGACCGTGCCGTTGAGGATGAGGTTGGGGGTGAGGCCCCACTTGGCCGTCAGGCCGGGCTCGACCTCGGCATCCCCCCGGACGAGGGAGCCGTCCGGGTAGAGGGCCGGATCCATGGCGTCCGTCCGGGCGGCCGTGAGGGTCGGAGTGAGCTCGATGTTCTGCCCCGGCGTGACGCCTTCGAAACCGGTCAGCTTGTTGAACTGGCAGAGGACGCAGTTGACGTTCCGGGACCGGATGTGCGAGGTCATGCGGTGCCGGGTGTCCCTCGGCCAGGACCGCTCGGCCTCGAAGCCCCACGTCTGGGGCCCGTCGGACTTGCGGAAGCGGAGCTGGCCGAGGGGGATGGCCACCTCGACCGCCCAGCCCCAGTCCGTGATCCTGGCCGAAGCCTTCCAGATGGCGTCCCAGGAGAAATCCTCGTAGCCCTCGAGCTCGCTGAAGTTGGCGTCGGCCTGGACGCCCATGGGGTTGACCCGGAACTGGAACGCGCGGCGCTCGTCGTTGAAGGCGTCGACCATGAAGCTGACGTGGTCGTCGAGGATGAGCGTGTCGGTGTCGTCGCGGTCCATGAGGTGGGCCCGGATCTTCCTCGGCTCCGGATCGAAACAGCGGAACCCGACGTAGAGGTTGTGGAGGTCGTAGGTGACGAGGCACTCGGTCTCGACCGGCGCGGGGACGTTGTCGCCCGGCTGCCACTCGTAGGGAACGCGGATCACCGGGGCCGCGGCCCAGGCCTCCTCGTCGAGGACGCCGTCGACCCGGACCGGCCCGGAGGCTTTGGCGACATCGAAGCGGGCGGCTTCGGCCTGGTCCTGTCCGGCCGGCTCCCGGCCGGCGCGCGCGGGGAGCGCCAGCGCGCCGCAGAGCAGAACGAGCGAGGCGAACGAGATCGCGGCGGAACGGCGGGTTGAGGTCATCTGGGCTCCTTTTTGATAAGTACGCCCGTTCAGCGCGGAAGGTTGGGGGACCCGGGCCGAAGGCCCGCCGCCGCCGGGCCGGGGCTCAGACCCGCGTCCGGGTGATCTTGGCCACGAGGTCCGAGGTCGGGTCGGGGCAGCGGACGTACTCGGTCGTCACGCCCTCGGGATCGATGACCTTGGCGTAGGGCGTCCCCTCGTACTTCCAAGGCAGGGTCACCCCGTTCTCGAGCAGGCGGACGAACTCGTTGAGGCTGGCCCGGAGCCATGGGCAGAGCAGGCCCCAGTCGGCGGGGTAGGCGAACCTGTCCCCCTTCTTGTGGCACCAGGTATCCGGACGGGCCTCGAAGATCTCGATCTCGATCTTGTACCTCTTCGCCCTGGGCGGCGGCGGGGCCTGGGCGCTCTTCTCCTGACCCGCGGCCGGGCCGGCGGCCGCCACGAGCGCCGCCGCGGCGCACCCGGCCCTGTTCATGAAATCCCTTCTGTCCATGGTCTCGGCTCCTTTCCGGGAGGTTGGGCTCCCTTGATTACAGCACAGAACATGCCAGGAGTCCCGCCTCAGGGGGATCTCTCCGGCCCCCTCCCGGCGCCGGGGCCTGCCGGCCCGCAGGGAGCTTCCCCCGGCCGTAAAGAGCCGTTACAATGCCGTCAAGAGACTTGGCCCGGCCGGCGGACTAAACGTCCCCGGCGGCGGGGGCGAAGTCTCGGATGGGAAGGCTTCGGGAGACGGGCCGGCCGGCGCCGGCGGAGGTGAGCCGATGACGCGATGCGGGAGCTTCGCCCTCCTGATCTCGGCCCTCGTCCTGGCCGGCGCCTGCGCGCCCGCGAGGCGGGCGGCGGTCGCGCCGGCGCCGGCGGGGATCGATTGGGGCGCGAAGCTCGCGGAGGCCGACGCCCTCTATGCCGCCGGACACTACGCGGCGCTGAGGACGGCGCTCCGGACCTATGAGGAGGCCCTGACCGCGGCGGCGGACAAGCCGGGTGTCGCGGAAAAGCTCGTCCGCGCGGCGATCGCCCTCGAGCTGCGCCGGAAGGAGCTGGGTATCCTCGCGCCGGGTCCCGGGCCCGACCTCGACGCGCTCGCCGCGGCCGACCCTTCCCTTTCCCGCTACGGTCCGTGGCTCGAGCTGCTCTCCGGGCTGTCCGGCAAGATCAAGGGCAACCCGGGGATCGAGCGGATCGGCGGCCGGACGCTCGACGAGAGGCTGGATTGGGTCGCCGCCCGGGTCCCCGACCTCGATCGGGAGCTCGAGCGGGCGGCCGCCGGCGACGACCTGGCGGCCGCGCTCCGCCTGGCCGTGCGGGCGGAATTCTCCTTCAAGTTCGGGGACAAGCTCGAGCCGAAGACCTGCGTGGACCTCCATCCGGGTTCGCGCCTGGTGGCCTTCCAGGCGGCCATGTCGCCCGCTTTCGATTTCGAGCGGCTCGAGGCGCTCCTCGCGCTCGATCCGGGATTCTCCGAGGTCCATTACTTCCTCGGCGAGGCGGCGCTCCTCGCCGGAAAGCTCATCACCGCCGAGAAGCGCTACCTCGCGGTCCACGGGGAGATCCCCGAGTCGCTGTCCGTCCTCATCTCCCTGGCCAAGGTCGCCTTCCAGATGGAGGAGATGGAGCTCTGCCTCGAATGGAACGGGAAGGCGCTGGCGCTCCTGCCGTCCTACCGCGACGCCCTTCTCGGCCGGGGCCTCGCGCTCGGCCACCTCGGCCGCAACGAAGAGGCCGTGGCCGTCCTCGGCCGGCTCCTCGAGCTCGGGACCTACTACATGGGCGAGGGCCATTTCTGGACGGCCTGGAACCTGAGCGAGCTCGGGCGCCTCGGGGAAGCCCGCCGGGCGATCGAGTCGGCCAAGGTCTTCCTCGTCGACGTGGTCGACGTCCACACCCTGTCCGGGATCATCGCCTACCGGCAGGGCCGCCTCGAAGACGCCGAAAAGGACCTCCTCCTGGCCCTCCGCCTGCATCCGTCCGAAAGCGACGCCGCCTTCCACCTGGGACGGATCTACGCCGACCGGAAGGATTGGCTGAACTCGGGCACCTATTTCGCCGGCGCGGCGCTGTCCTACGAGGAGAGGGAGCGGGGCTTGGAGCAGAAGATCGGCGAGATCGAAGCCTCCGAGCTGGCGCCGGAGAGGAAGCTCCGGCTGGTCCTCAGGAAGCGGCTCCAGATCCAATCCGTCCAGGCGACCCGGGCCACCGCCCAGTACAACGGCGCCGCCGGCTTCCACAACGCCGGCAGCTTCGAACGGGCCCTCGACCTGGCCCGGCTCGCCGCGGCCCACCCCGCCTTCGCCGAAAGGGCCGCCGAGCTGGTCCGGCTCATCCTGGAGCGCTGACGCCGGAGCGGGCCTCGATGCCCCGGGTCGCCGGCGATACGGTGATTGTTATATAATGGCGCCTCGACCTCAAGGAGGGCCACCGATGTCCGACGCCGCCGTGACGACGCTCAGCCGCCTCTTCCGCCATTCCTGCGCGACCTTCAGGAAGCCCGGCCGGATGATGGCCAAGAAGGACGGGACCTGGACGAAGATCTCCACGGACGAGGTCGAGGCGACCGTCCGGCACCTCTCGCTCGGCTTGCAGGCCCTCGGCCTCGGTCCCGGCGACAGGATCGCCCTGCTGTCCGAGAACAGGCCGGAGTGGGTCATGACCGACTTCGCCGCCCTCTGCGCCGGAGGCGTCACCGTCCCCGTCTACACCTCGCTCCTCCCCGACCAGATCCGCTTCATCGTCGCCGACGCGGGCGCCAAGCTCGTCGTCTGCTCCGACCTCGAGATGTGGCGCAAGGTCGAGGCCGTCCGGAGCGGCCTCCCGGCGCTCGAGCGCGTCATCGTCATGGAAGGCGACCCTCCGGCCGGGACCCACGCCCTGTCCGACATCGTGGAGATGGGCCGGCGCCTCGAGGCCGAGGAGCCCGGGCGCTTCGAGAGGTCGGCCGAGGCGGTCCGGCCCGGGGACCTGGCCTCCATCATCTACACCTCGGGAACGACCGGCGTGCCCAAGGGCGTCATGCTCAGCCACGCCAATTTCGTCAGCAACGTCCGGTCCCTGGCCGAGTTCATCGATTTCCGCGAGAGCGACACCGGCCTGTCCTTCCTGCCCCTGTCCCACGTCCTCGAGCGGACGGCCACGTTCCTCCTCTTCCACGTCGGGGCGGCGATGGCCTACGCCGAGAGCATCGAGGCCGTGGCCTCGAACATGGCCGAGGTCCGGCCGACCATCGTCGTCAGCGTCCCCCGGCTCTTCGAGAAGATCTACGCCCGGGTCATGGACCAGGTCATGTCCGGCTCGCGCCTCAAGAGGGCGATCTTCGTCTGGGCCCTGGCCACGGGCAAGAAGCACGTGGGGAACAGGATCGCCGGCCGGCACGTCCCGGCCCACCTGGCCTTCAAGCGCGCCCTCGCGGAGCGGCTCGTCTTCTCCAAGATCACGGCCCGGACCGGCGGCCGGATCCGGTACTTCATCTGCGGCGGGGCGCCCCTCTCGCGGGACATCGCCGAGTTCTTCCACGCCCTGGGCCTCAAGGTCATGCCGGGGTACGGGCTGACGGAGACCTCGCCCGTCCTCACGGGCAGCGCGACGGGCAAGGTCCGCTTCGGGACCGTGGGCAAGCCCATTCCCCGGGTCGAGCTCCGGATCGCCGAGGACGGCGAGATCCTGGCCCGCGGCCCCAACGTCATGATGGGCTACTACAAGAATGAGGCGGACACCCGGGAGGTCCTGAAGGACGGCTGGCTCCACACCGGCGACATCGGCCGGTTCGACGAGGACGGCTTCCTGATCATCACCGACCGCAAGAAGGACATCATCGTCACCTCGGGCGGCAAGAACGTCGCCCCGCAGCCCATCGAGGGCCTCATCCAGGCGAGCCCCCTCATCGCCAGCGCCGTGGTCGTGGGCAACAGCCGCAAGTTCATCTCGGCCCTCGTCGTCCCGGATTTCGAGAAGCTCGAGGGCCGCGCCCGGGCCGAGGGCTGGGCCTTCGGGGACCGGGCCGGGCTCTGCCGCGACCCCCGGGTCGTCGCCTTCCTCCTCGACGAGGTCAACCGGATGACGCCCGAGCTGGCCTCCTACGAGCGGGTCAAGAAGATCGCCGTCCTCGACCAGGAATTCGACATCGGCACGGGCGAAGTGACCCCGACTCTCAAGGTCAGGCGGAACATCGTCGAGCAGAAATACGCCGGCCTCATCGAATCGCTGTACCGGGACTGAGCCCGCCGGACCCTTCTATTTCGTCAGGCGGATCGAGCCGTTGGTCGTGTGCAGGGAGATCTCGGGACCGCCCTGGCCGATCCGGGCCTCGACGCGGCGCCGCGACTGGCTGAGGTTCCGGAGCGTGACCGGGAAGTCCACCGAGATGTGCCCGTTGGTGGTCGTGGCCCGGAGGTCGGCGTTGAGCGTCTCGGGGGAGACGACCGACAGGGTGATGGAGCCGTTGGTCGTCCCGGCCGAGAGGCCTTCCTTGAACGCGACGTTCTCGAGACGGATGTTGCCGTTGGTCGTGGAGGCCTCGAGCCGGCCTTCGAAGCGGCTGACGTGGACGGATCCGTTCGTCGTGGAGACCTCGAGGTCGCCCGCGGCGTCCTCCACCGTCACGGAGCCGTTGGTCGTCCCCGCGTCGGCCCGGTCGAAGCGGCCGGTGAGCGAGACGCCGCCGTTGACGGTCTCGACCTCTTCGAGGACGACGCCCTCGGGGACCCGGATCTCGAAGTCGACCGACACCCTGGCCCGGCGCGGGAACTTGGGCCAGACCGCCTTGACCGAGACCGAGCCGGCCCGCTCCTCGACCCGGATCTCGACCTCTTTCAGCTCGTCCCGGTCGCGCCTGGCGATCTTGACGGCCTTGATCTCGACCTTGTCCTCTTTCCATGTCGCCACCGCGACGTCCCCGTTGACGTTCTCGATGGAGAAGCGTTCCCCGGCCTTGAGGGGCAGGGTCTTGGCGAAATCCTCCCGGTAGTCCGCCCCGGCGAAGGCCGCGGAGACGGCCATGAGAAGCAGGGTCACGGCGAAAATGAAGAAAATCTTGACTTTGGACACGGAGACCTCCTGGAAAACGGCGTTCAAGGGAATAGACGGCCGGGCGGGCTAAAAGGTTCCCTTCGGGGCCAGGAGGCCCATCCGCTCCTTGGCCCCGTCGAGGGTCTCCCGGGCGACGGCCCGGGCCCTGCGGGCCCCCTCCCGGAGGGCCGCCCGGACGCGTTCCGGGTCCTTCTCGAGGGCCTGGCGCCGTTCGCGGATGGGGTCGAGGACCATCATCAGGTTCCGGTGGAAGATCTTCTTGCAGTCGAGGCAGCCGATCGAGGCCCCGGTGCATCCCGCGACGATCCCCTCGATCTCGCCGCCGGGCGTCACCAGCTTGTGGTAGCTGAAGATGTTGCAGCGCGCGGGGTCGCCCGGGTCGCTGCGGCGCTTGCGGGCCTCGTCGGTCTTGGCCGGCCGCAGCTTCTCCCAGATCGCGGCGGGGTCCTCGACGACGCCGATGTGGTTGCCCACGGACTTGCTCATCTTGGAATCGCCGTCGAGGCCCATGACCCGGGCGCCGCGGCCGATGAGCGTCGCCGGCTCGGGGAACGTGTCGCCGAAGCGGCCGTTGAAGCGGCGGGCAACCTCGCGGGTGAACTCCAGGTGCTGGGCCTGGTCCTCCCCCACCGGCACGGCGTCGGCCTTGTAGAGAAGGATATCGGCCGCCTGCAGGATGGGGTAGTTGAGCAGGCCGGCCGTGACGTTCTCCCGCTCCCTCTCCGACTTCTCCTTGAACTGCGTCATCCGGCCCAGCTCGCCGAGCGGGGTCACGCAGTTGAGGAGCCAACAGAGATCGGTGTGCTCGGGAACGTGGCTCTGGACGAAGAGGGTGCACTTCTCCGGGTCGAGCCCGGCGGCCATGTTGTCGAGGGCGGCGTCCCAGATCCGCCCGGGCAGCAGCGCCGGGTCGTAGGTGACCGTGATGGCGTGGAGGTCGACGATGGCGAAGAAGCAGTCGTAGTCGCCGGTCAGGCGGACCCAGTTCTCGACCGCCCCGAAATAGTTGCCGATGTGGATGGTGCCGCTCGGCTGGATGCCGCTCAGGATGCGCTTGCGCGTGCTCATGGCCGGACCTCGTTTCAGGGGTATTGTATCACAGGAGGGCCAGGAGCTCGGCCAGCACCATGGCCGTCGCCCCCCAGATCTTGTGGCCCTCGTACTCGTAGAAAGGCACCTCGTGATCCCCGCCGCCGTAGCGCCAGGTCTCGCGCTTGACGTGGGCCGGGTCGGCCAGGTGGTCGAGCGGAGGCTCGATGACCTCGGCCACCTCCTCGGGTTGGGGGCGGAAGGCGAGGGGACCGGGCACGACGGCGACCGTCGGGTAGATGCAGTAGTTGCTCGGCGGGATGAAGAGGGGCGTCAGCCGGCCCAGGACGCGGACCGCGCCGAGGTCGAGCCCCAGCTCCTCCGCCGTCTCGCGCAGGGCCGTGGCCTCGAGCGACTCCCCGCGGTGCTGCTCCCCGCCGGGCAGGGAGATCTGGCCGCGGTGGTGGAGGACGAGCTCGGTGCGCCGGGTCAGGAGCACCCGGAGGCGCCCGCCCGCGACGTAGAGGAGGACGAGGACGCCCGCCTTGCGGCAGGTGTCCTCGACCTCGAAGTAGGCCCGGGCGCCCGGCTGCGGTTCGGGGACCATGGCCAGCTGGGCCGGGATGCCGGGCAGGGGGGCCCAGAGGCCCTTCTCGATCCGGCCGAGGATCTCCCGGGGCTCCATGGAGGGCGGGGGCTCAGCGGCCGCGGCCGGCCAGGAGCTTCTCGATCTCGTCGATCTCCTTGGGCACGCCCGCGGTCAGGACCTCGCAGCCGTCGCGGGTGATGAGCACGGTGTCCTCGACCCGGATCCCGAAACCTTTCTCCGGATAGTAGAGGCCCGGCTCGATGGCGAAGACCATGCCCTCCTTGAGGACGCCGCCGAGGGGGACGTCGTGGACCGCGAGCCCGACGCCGTGACCGAAGCCGCCGGTCTGTCCGCGCGGGTCGAGGCCCTTGGCCTTCATGACGGCGGCCACGTGGTCGCGGACGTCCTTGGCCGTCGCCCCGGGACGGTAGGCCTCGATGCAGGCCTTCTCGACCTCGAGGGCGATCCGGTAGGCCTCCCTCTGCTCGTCGGAGAAGCGGCCCGAGGCGGGCCAGGTCCGGGTGATGTCCATGGCCATCTGGTCGAGGTCGGCGCCGAAGTCCATGAGGACGACCTCGCCGGCCCCGACGCGGCGGGAGTTCTTCTGGTAGTGGAGGATGCAGGAATTCGGGCCCGAGCCGACGATGGGGGCGTAGGCGGGACCCTTGGCCCCGCCCTTGAGGACGACGGCCATGGCCGCCGCCTCGATCTCGTACTCGAAGACGCCTGGGCGGGTCGCCAGCATGGCCTGCCGGACGGCCTCGGCCGAGAGCTTGCCGTTGCGGCGCAGGACCGCGATCTCCTCGGGGGTCTTGACGGCCCGCATCGCGTCGATGAGCGGAGTGACGTCGCGGAGCTCCACCTGGGGGTAGCGTTGGCGCAGCTTCTCGATCCGGTAGAGGTCGGCCGAGAGCTGGTCGTTGTAGTGGCTGCGGTAGCGGCGGCCATCCATAAGGGCGGTCTCGGACCGGGCCTGGTCGAGGGCGTCGCGCGGCGAGAGCCGCACGTGGAAGCGGGGGTCGGGGCGGCCCGTGATCCGGGCCAGGAACGCGTCGAGATCGCCCACGGCGAGGACGTCGGCGAGGCCGGAACGGGCCTTGCCGCCGGGGTCGTCGGAGAGGTCCGGGCCGTCGAACTGCTTCTCGCGGGCCGACCGCTGGGGCAGGAAGAGATAGGACGACTTCGTGCCCGGGATCATGACCAGGACGGCCCCGAGGTCCTCGTTCCCGGTGAAATAGAAGAAGTCGTTGTCCTGGCGGAAGTGGGCCCCGGCCGGCACGTCGGCGTCGCCGAAGAGGATGACGGCCCCGTCCTTGACCTGGTCCATGAGCGCGGCCCGGCGGCGGCCGAACTCCTCGGGGCTGTAGCCGGTCCGCTGGGCGAAGAGGGCGGGCGCGGCGGCCCAGGCCAGGAGCGCGGCGGCGAGAAGAACTCGGGACGGGCGGTCGGTCTTCATGTTCGACTCCTTGGGGGTTTCGGGAGGCGGGCTCACGCCTTGCCGAGCACCATGGCCAGGAGGGCCATCCGGACGTAGAGCCCGTACTCCATCTGGCGGAAGTAGGCGGCCCGGGGGTCGGCGTCGAAGTCGGGGCTGATCTCCGTGACCCGGGGCAGCGGGTGCATGACGATCATCCTGTCCTTGGCCCGGGCCATGACGCCCCGGTCGACGACGAAGGCGCCCTTGACGGATTCGTAGACCTCTTCGCTCTCGAACCTCTCCCGCTGGACGCGGGTGACGTAGAGGACGTCGGAATCCGGGAGGGCCTTGTCCAGGGTCGCGTGCTCGGTCTGCCGGACGCCCTTGGCCTCGAGCTCGGCGACGATCTCGGGAGGCATGCGCAGGATCTCCGGGGCGACGTAGTGGAACCGGGCGTTGTAGAGCGACAGCAGCCGGGACAGGGAGTGGACGGTCCGGCCGTACTTGAGGTCGCCGAGCATGGTCACCGTCAGGTCGTCCATCCGGCCGAGCTCCTCGCGGATGGTGAAGGCGTCGAGCAGGGCCTGGGTGGGGTGCTCGCCGACGCCGTCCCCGGCGTTGATGACCGGCTTGGAGGCGGCCTCGGCCGCCTTGGCCGCCGAGCCCAGCTCGGGATGGCGGATGACGACGACGTCGGCGTAGCATTCGAGCGTCCGGACGGTGTCGGGCAGGCTCTCGCCCTTGGCGACCGAGGAGTATCGCACCTCGCTGATGGAGATGACGCTGCCTCCGAGACGCTGCATGGCCGCCGTGAAGGACGACGAGGTCCGGGTGGACGGCTCGTAGAAGATCGAGGCCAGGATCTTGCCCTTGAGCAGGTCGAACGTCCCGACGCGCTCGACCATGACCCTCATCTCGTGGGCCACGGCGAAGATGTATTCGAGGTCGGTCCGGCTGAACTGCTTGACCGAGATGATGTCCTTGCCGTACCAGGGCGCGGTGCGCTGGTCGCCGAAGGGCAGATGCGGATTCTTCGTGGGGCTGGGCATGGCGGCCCTCCTTTTCGGAGGAATGCTACACCAGCTCCGGAGAGCGAGTCAATCGCGCGGGCCGGGTCCCGGCCCTAGTCCTCCTTGTAGAGCGCGTAGACGAACGGGTCGGTCGTCGTCTGCCAGCCGGAGCTCGCCCGCCGGCCGTCGCCGAGCAGCCAGGTGACCTGGTACTGGAAGCCCAGGTCGTTCTCCTTGTGCAGGTATTCGTACCGGGTCATGAGCGTCTCCGACGGCAGGATCTTGGTCTCGCCCGTCCTCTCGCGGTCGAAGACGCGGTTCTTGAAGGCGACCGTGATGAGCTTGATGTTGTGGGCCCGGACGTTCTCCTCGTCGGCGATGACGTCGACCTCGCGGTAGCGGTGCGGCGGGAAGAGGTTGACGGCCGCCTCCTCGCTCCGGGTCCAGGCGCCGTCGACCTTGAGGCCGCCCATGAAGCTCCAGGTCGTCTTGTACTCGTAGCCGAGCCAGGAGGCGCCCTCGCCGAGCCGCGGGTAGACGAACTCCTGCATGTTGCCCTGCTCGGCGAACGACTTGGCGTTGAAGATGACGTCCCGCGTCGTGGGCTCGCCCGACGGGTGGGTCTTCTTGAAGCTCACGGTGACGAAGTTGATGTACTTCTTGAAGGTGTCGAAGTCCTCGCCGTCGAGGATGGCGTGGACCCTGCGGTCCTGGAGGTCCGGGTCGTCGAGGTTGATGATGTCGTAGACCTTCTTGTTGCTCTTGAACTTGCGCAGGGTGTCGCCGAGGCTGGCGTCCATGGGGCCGGTCTCGCGGTCCTGGCGCAGGCGCTTGGTCAGGCTGACCGTCCAGTCGTCGGACCGGGTGACGCTCTTCATCGTCGTGCTGACGCCGTAGGGCCGGTCCTGGGCCGACGGCGACCCTTCCTGGCCGTCGCCCTCCTCCCCTTCCTGGGCCTCGCCGGGCAGCTCCATCCCGGTGTCGAACATCTCCCGCATGACCTGGTCGACCACGGTCTGGAGGATGGCCTCCATGTTCTGGTCCTCGCCGGTGACGTCGATCGTGACCGCGCCGGCGGACTTGAGGTCGTCCGAGATGCGGAGCTCCTCGCCCGTGCCCTTGTTGACGTACCAGGTCCAGATGCCCAGCTTTTTCTTCTTGATGATCTTCCACTTCCTGTACTGCTCGAAGTAGGTCCGGACCTTGGACCAGGAGATGGTCGCGTTGGCCTGGTACTTCGGCGTCAGGCCCTCGTAGGTCATGTCGAAGCGGACGCTGACGGGGTAGGTCGGCTGGCGCAGGGCCTCCTCGAGGAAGGCGGCCCCTTCGGGGGTGACGGCGATGGAGACCGAGACCTCGGAGCCGGTGATCAGGGGGGCCTTGCCCTCGCCGAGGATCTTCCGGGTGAAGACGCCGCCCTCGCCGGCCGCGGCCGAGACGACCATGAAGGTCCCCTTCTTGAAGACGACCGGGCCCTTGAGCTTGGCGCCCGGCACCTGCTTGGCCAGGTCCGTCCGGACCTTGGCCAGCTCCTGGTCCGTCAGGCCGTACTTGACGAAGAAGTGCAGGATGCCGCCCTTGGCCTCCTCCTTGCCGGCCTTGGTGTACTTGAGGAAGGTCAGCTTGGGCGTCCCGTCCGGCCAGAAGGCCAGGCGGGGCTGGTTGGGCATGTAGAAGTAGGCGTTGGGCTCGGCGTGGTCCTTGAAGAGGATGGCGCCGCCGATCTGGAGCGGCGCCGAGTCGAGCTCGACCTCGGCGGCCAGGAACCCGGGCGCCAGCAGCGCCGTCAGGGCGATCAGGAATGCTCCGGTGAATGGTCTCATAACGGCCTCCTTGTCGTCATCGTCCGTCGGTCACGTCATCTCTTGGGGAAGACCGCGTAGATGAACGGGCTCTCCCGGCTCATCCAGTCGGTCTCGATCTCGCGTCCGTCCGTCGTCAGCCAGATGGCCCTGTAGCCGTAGCCCGGGCGGCCCTCCTCGTGCATGTAGGTGTAGCGGGCCTGCAGGGGGTCGCCCTTGTCGTAGCTGATGACGACTTCCCTGAGGACGTCCTTGCCGTAGATCCGGTGCCTGATCTGCAGGGCCACGGCCTTGACGTTGTTCTGCAGGATGTTGTCCTCGTCGACCGAGATCTCGAGCGTCCGCCGGCGGACCGGCGGCGCCAGCGTCAGCACCGAATCCGAGGTCTTCGTCCACTCGCCCTCCCACTCGACCCCGCCGTGGAAGCTCCACTTCGGCTTGTATTCGTAGTCGAGCCACTCCGTCGAGGCCTCGTTGAGGCGGCCGTACTTGAAGGACAGCCGGTTGCCGCTCTGGGCGAACTGGTCGGCGAAGAACTTGACCTCGCCCGTCATCGGCGCCCCCGAGAACCTCTGTTTCCGGAAGAGCACCGAGACCGTGTTGACGTAGTTCTTGAAGTCCTCGGCGTCCTGGCCGTCCAGGATGACCTCGACCGAGCGCTCCTGGAAGGTCGGGTCGTCCAGGCTGACCACGGAAAAGAAGCGCCTGTCCTCCCCGTATCTCTGGAAGACGCCGCCGATGTTCCCGCTCATGACGATGTCGCGGTCCTCGCGGAGGCGCTTGCGCATGTCCACTTCGTAGTTCCCGGACATCTTGACCCGCTTGAACGTGTAGCCGAGCGACACGCTGACGATCGGCTTGATCGCGGGCGCCGGGGCGGCGGCCTTGGCCGCCGGCGCCGGGGCGGCCGTTCCGGCGGGCGGCGCCGGGGCGGCCGCTCCCGCCGCGGGCGCCAGGCCGGCCGGGGGATGGACGCCCGCCGTCGTGTCGGGCGGCTTGGTCGCCTGGCCGGCCGTCGTCTGCTGTTGGGCTTGCCCCGCCGCCGCGGCCTGCTCGCCGGCGGGCTTGGCCGCCTCCGTCCCGGCCTCCGGGGCCGGGGGCAGCGCGGCGATCTTCGCTTCCAGCTCCGATATCCACTGGCGGGTCTGGGCCAGCTCCTCCGCGGTCATGACCGAATCGGGCAAGCTCCCGGTCAGGTCGAGGACCGTCCTGTAGGCGGCGAGGGCCTTCTCGTAATTCTCCCGGCGGTTTTTGGCCGAACGCTCGCCCATGTAGTACAGGCAGTGCCCCACGTAGAAGGGCCCGACAGGATGGCGGTTGAGCTGGTAGCACGCTTCGAATTCCAGGACGGCTTCGGCGTACTTCTCCTGGTTATACAGCTCGACCCCTCTATCGTAATGCGCCAGGGCCTGCTCCGTGACGGCGGTCCTCTTCTGGGCGATGTCCCTCTGTTCGGGGTAGGTCCCGGCCGGGCCGGCCTGGTCCAGGAACAGCTTGTAGTACTCCCGGGCGGGCTTGAACCGGAGGAGATAGAGGTCATAGACGAGCGCGACCTGATAATGGAAGAGCGGATCCGGGCAGGCGGCATAGGCCTTTTTGTAGTAGTCGACGGCCTCGTCGTACTTTTTTTCGGCGAGCAGGGCCGTCCCGCGCCGGCTCAGGGAGTTCGCCCGCTGACGGTCGGCCTCGCCGCAGGCCGCCGTCCCCGCCGCCTGGGCCTGGTCCTGGTCGAAGAACGGGCCGCCGCGGAGCCGCTCCCCCGCCGAGCGGACGACCTCCGCCAACGCTTCCATCGTCAGCGCCGGAGGCCCGGCCGGAAGGTCCGCCGCGGCCGCGGAGGCCCTGGCCGGCGCCGCGGGCGCCGCGCCCGGCGGGCCCATGGGCACCTTCTCGCACATCATGTCCAGGATGTGCGCGTAGACCGTGTCCAGCATCTTCTGCATGTTCTCGTTCTCGCCCGTGACGTCGAGCTGGATCACGCCCTTCTGCCGGAGGTCGTCCAGGATGGCCTGCATATCCGCCTTGAGCTTGACCACTTTGACCGTGCCCTCGGCCGACAGCCGCACGTCGTGGTGGGTGTAGACCTTGTCCCAGTTGACCTTGAGCTTGGCCTGGAAGGCCGGCGTGATCCCCGTGAACTTCAGGGCGAACAGCACCGACACGTCCGAGGTCGGGTTCTTGAACGACTCCCACAGGAGCGACGCCCCCTCCTCGGTCAGGGCGATCGACACGGCCGCCTTCTGGCCGGGCATGATGGGCGCCTTGCCTTCGCCGACGATGCGCCGGCTGAACAGGCCGCCCTCCCCGGCCGTGGCCGAGACCACCTGGAACGTCCCCTCCTTGAACGGCACGGGACCGGCGATCCGGGCCTGTGGGTCGGTCGACTTCAGGGCCGACTCGGCCGAGCTCAGCTCGCCCGCCGTGTAGCCCCACGTCACCAGGAAATGGACGACCCCGCCCTTGGTCGCGCCGTCGGTCTTGGCGTACTTGATGAACGTGAACTCCGGCGTCCCGTCGCGCTTGGTCGCCAGGCGCGGGGCGTCGGGGACGTAATAGTACCGGTGCGGATCGGCGTGGTCGCGGTAGAAGACGAACCGACCGGCCTGCACGACCTCGTCCAGGGCCACCTCGGCCGCCGTGAAGATCGCGCCGGCCAGCAGGACCGCCAAACCCAGGATCGCGATACGGGTCGTCCGATTCATTGCCAGCCTCCTTGGAACAGGGCCGGGGCGCTCCCGTCCCCGGTTGGGATGTCGTAGGTGGACAGGTCGAGGAACATCTCCCCGCCCGCCGTCCATTCGCTCTTTTCCGACCGGCCGTCGCCGAAGACCCGGGTCACCCGGTACTTGTAGGTCCCGCCCTTGGCCTCGGGGATGTCGAACTCGAGGTCGGCCTGGGGCTCGGACCCGGCCGAGAACGAGACCGTCCGGAAGTCCCTCTGTTTCTTGGCCGTCAGGATCTCGATCTCGGCCGTGACCTTGACGGCCTGCCCGTTCGTCCCGTTGACGAAGTCGAAGCAGAGGACGCTCATCCGGCGGTAGTCGAACGAGACCTTGTCGGCCAGGTTGACGACCTTGAAGAGGGCCGGGTCGGCGGCCATGGACACCGGCACGGCGAAGGACACCCGGCTCGCCCGCTCGCCGGGCTTGAGCCGGCCCTCGTCGTCGAGCTCGTAGCCGCCGAAGGCGAACTCGCATTCGACCGAAAGGCCCGTCGCCTTGCCGCCCTCGAAGATCTGCCAGAGGTAGCTGGCCGAGTCGCGGCCGAGCGGCAGGGTGAAGCTCTTGCGCGTCCAAAGGAGCTCCTTCCTGGCCAGCTCCTCCTTGGCCTCCCCGGCGCCGTCGGCCTCGATCCGGCTGTAGCTCAGCCGGCAGGTCAGGTTCTCGACAGGCACGGGCCGGAATTCGAAGGCCTGTCCCTTGGCCCGCCGCAGCGCCTCGGTCTCGTCGGCGAACTCGACGGCCAGGGTCAGGACGCCGCCGGCGATCGTCTGCGGCCCGTCCGGCGCGTCCGTCCTGACGTAGACGTACTTGTAGAAGAAGAACTGGGGCCGGCCGAACGTCCGGACCAGGGCCAGGCCCGCCGGGACGTAGTAGTAGAGGTTCGGGACCCGGTGGTCGGGGAAGACGAGGATGCGGCCGTCGACGGTCTCGGGCCTCGTCAGCAGGGGATCGGCGGCCAGGCCCGGGGCCAGCGCCCCGCAGAGGGCCAGGAGCGCGATCGCGGCCGCGGCGCGTCTCATGCCCTATCTCTCGTAATAGGCGTAGATGAAGGGGTCGGTGGCGCTCCGCCAGCCGGAGGAGGCCCGGGTGTTGTCCTTCAGCAGCCAGGTGACGTTGTATTCGTACGCGAGGTTGTCGGGCTCGTGGAAGTAGACGTAGTTGATGTTGAGGGGCTCGCCCTTCCTCAGGACGACCTCCTTCTGGAGCTCCCGGCCGAAGTTCTTGTGGCGGAACTGGACGGCGACCCGGATGACGCCGGCCGCGGTCATGTTCTCCTCGTCCGCCAGGACCTCGAGGGTGCGGTACCTGTGGGGAGGCGTGAGGGTGACGACCGGCTGCTCGGTCGTGACCCAGTCGCCGGCGACCTCGAGGCCGCCGTTGTAGCTCCAGAGCGGCCGGTACTGGTACTGGAGCCACTTCTCGGCGCTGTCGCCCTTGCGGCGGTATTTCAGGGACAGCCTGTTGCCGTTCTGCCCGAACTTGGTCTTGTCGAAGACGAGGTCCTCGGTGACCGTCTTCATGTCGGCGTCCTCGTAGTCCTTCTTGAAGGTGATGCCGGCGAAGTTGACGAACTGCTTGAAGGTCTCCAGGTCCTCGCCGTCGAGGATGACGCTGACCGTCCGCTCCTCGAAGGTCGGGTCGTCGAGGTCGACGACGGCGAAGAGGGCCGGGTTCTTGCCGTGGTCCCTGTAGAAGTGGCCGATGTTGCCGGTCAGGGGGATCTCGCGGCTGTCGCGCTTCCTCCGGGTCAGGTCGACCGTGTACGTGCCGGTCATCTTGACGGTCTTCTGATAGAAGCCCATGTGGGCCTGGCCGAAGAGCTTGCCCAGCCAATTGCTCCCGGTCGAGGCCTGGGACTTGCCGATGTCCCCGGCACTGACCGGCTTGGCGTCGAACATCATCTTGGTGATGGTGTTGTAGGCTGTCTCCAGGAGCTCGTCCATCTTGGCGTCCTCGCCGACGACGTCGAGCTTGACGGCGCCCTGCTCCCGCAGCTCGGCGTAGACCTTCTGGATCTGGGCGCTGACGAAGAAGCCTCCGGCGTCCATCTTGAATTCCCTGTGTTCGTAGACCTTGTCCCAGTCGACCGTGAGCTTGGCCTGGTAGGCGGGGGTCAGGCCCTGGTAGGTCAGGACGAACTGGACGGAGACGTCCGAGGTCGGCTGCTGGAAGGAGTTGAGAAGGAGGGTCGAGCCCTCCTCGGTCAGGGCGATGGATACGGCCGCCTCGGAGCCGGCCAGGAGCGGGGCCTTGCCGGTGCCGGCGACCTTGCGGGCGAAGACGCCGCCCTCGCCGGCCGAGGCCGAGATGAGGTGGAAGTCGCCCTTGGTGAACATCACGGGCCCGAGGATCCGGCCGTCCTTGTCCACCCGCGCGAGCTCCTTTCCGGCCTCGGCGAGCTCGGCCCGGTCCAGGCCGAAGGTGCAGAGGAAGTGCAGGATGCCGCCGGTGATCTCCTTGCCCGTGCGGACGTACTGGACGAAGCTGAACTTCGGCGTGCCGTCGGGCCAGGCGGCGATGCGCGGGGCGAGCGGCATGTAGTGGTAGCCGTGGGGGTCGGCGTGGTCGCGGAAGAGCAGGGCGTTCTTGACCTGGATGGGCTCGACGTCGAGCAGGACCTCGGCCCGCAGGGCC
>CAZFBC010000018.1:0-19428 GCA_964517245.1 uncultured Eubacteriales bacterium
AAGGCTCGGGCGGCGGCTCGCTCCGGTTCCACGTCGACAAGGGCTGGTTCTCCCATTACCGGATCGACTTCGAGAGCGACGCCGCCTTCGTCATGAGGAAGGGGGCCGACAAGCTGGCCGAGTTCCCCTTCTCGTTCTCGGTCTTCGCCGAGCTCAACCTCCTCGCCGTCGAGGCGCCCGACCCCGTCGTCCGCTGAGGACCGGACGCGCCCAGGCGAACCCGGGCGAAGAGCCGATTTTTTAGTTCTTCTCCCATTTCCGGGATACCCTCTCGGGGCGGTGATGGAATTCGCCTCGCAGATCCCCGTGGTGGAGGGGGGGCCCGCGGAGCGGGGGGAACCGCACGAACTGGTTCCCGGGGTCGGGGAGCTAGAGGCGATTCCTGAGCCGACCGAAAGAGAGGGAGGTTCCCGGAATCGGGAGAAGAACCATTTTTTCCCGAGGCTCTTGAAAAGCGGGGGGGTTGGGCGTATCATCCTTCTTTACATCAGGAGAGGCCCGATCGTAACCGAACGGGCCCGGCAACCTGGGACGGACACCCGAGGTGCTCACTCGCCACCGGCGAGGATGTGGTCGCGAAAGCGAAAGCGGCAACCAAGTGTCCACGGCGAAAGACCCGCTCTCCTGATACGTGCGGAGCGGGTTTTTTTTCGACCGGACCGAACGCCCCAAGCGGCCCATCCCAGCCCCTGAGCGAGCCGAACAACCGCGCTTGTCCGGAAAGGAGGCTTCGATGGCCAAGGACTTCGTGTTCACCTCGGAGTCGGTCTCCGAGGGCCATCCCGACAAGATGGCCGACCTCATCTCCGACGCGTTCCTCGACGCGGTCCTCGCCGAGGACCCGGCCGGCCGGGTCGCCTGCGAGACGCTCGTCACCAAGAACGTGGCCGTCATCGCCGGCGAGTTCCGGACGACGGCCCGGCTCGACCCCGTCTCCATCGTCCGCGAGACCGCCCGGGAGATCGGATACAACGATCCCGCGATCGGGTTCGACGCCTCGACCTGCGAGGTCCACACCTACCTCGGCCAGCAGTCGGCCGACATCGACATCGGCGTCAGCCGGGGCAACGGCGACGTCGGGGCCGGCGACCAGGGCCTGATGTTCGGCTACGCGACGGTCGAGACGCCCGAGCTCATGCCCCTGCCCATCCGCCTGGCCCACCGGCTCGTCGAGAGGCAGGCCGAGGTCCGCAAGAGCGGCCGCCTCCCCTGGCTCCGGCCCGACGCCAAGTCCCAGGTCTCGGTCCGCTACCGGGACAAGCGGCCCGTGGCCGTCGAGAAGGTCGTCCTGTCGACCCAGCACGCCGCCGACGTCGACGACCGGGTCCTGCGCGACGCCGTCATCGCCGAGATCGTCGAGCCGGTCGTCCCGGCCGGGCTGCGCGCGCCTTCGATCGAATACCTCGTCAACCCGACGGGCCGGTTCGTCATCGGCGGCCCGGTCGGCGATACCGGCGTGACCGGCCGCAAGATCATCGTCGACACCTACGGCGGCAGCTGCCCCCACGGCGGCGGCGCCTTCTCCGGCAAGGACCCGACCAAGGTGGACCGGTCCGCGGCCTACGCCGCCCGGTACATCGCCAAGAACATCGTCGCGGCCGGGCTGGCCGACCACTGCACCGTCCAGCTGGCCTACGTCATCGGCGTCGTCGAGCCGTTCTCCCTCATGGTCAACCTGCACAGCGGCGCCAGGGTCGGCGAGGACGTCATCGAGCAGGCCGTCCGCTCGATCTTCGAGCTGACGCCCGCCGGGATGATCCGGATGCTCGACCTGTGCCGCCCCATTTACAAGCGGACCGCGGCCTACGGCCACTTCGGACGGGAGCTCCCGGAGTTCACGTGGGAGGGGACGGACAAGGTCGACGCGCTCAAGGCCTATTTCGGCTACACCAGCCTCGACGCGGCCCAGGCCCCGGCGGCCGTCTGAGCCGGGACCGGGGACGGGCTGTCAGCGGCCGTCGACCGGCACCCAGGCCTCGAACGACGTGAAGTAGAGGCCCGCCTCCTTGACCCTCTCGCCGGTCATGCGCTCCCAGAGCCGGGTGTAGATCCGGACCTGCGGGGCGTAGTAGGCCACGAGGGCGTCGAAGGCCCTCTTGGCCGCCTCGGCCCCGCGCCCGAGCCCCTCCTCCGAGATCCGGTCGGTCTTGTAGTCGGCGACGACCCAGCCGTCCGCCTCCCGGAAGACCAGGTCGATGGCGCCGGACAGGAAGACGGGGGCCCCCGGGACGACGTCGACGGGCTTGCCGCCGGCCCGCGCGAAGAGAGGTCCGCCGGCCAGGAGCGCGGCGTGGTCGGGATCGCCGGCCTCGACCCGGACCGAGAACGGGACCTCGAAGTGCTTCCGCCCGGCGGCCATGGCCCGGGCCCAGAACTCGGAGCGGGCGATCGAAGCCGCGAGAGCGGCCAGCTCGCCCGCCGCCCCCCGCCCGAGCCCGACGGCGGCCAGCGCGTTTCCGGCCATCCCCTCGAGCTCCCCGGCGCCGACGGGCAGTACGTCCGGTCCGGGCTCTCCCCGGCTCCAGGCCCGGCCGAGGGCGTTGAGCAGGGAGTGGACGGCCGTGCCCCACTCCCGGCCGCGGCCCCCCGCTCCCCAGTCCTCGGGTCTTGCGCCCGACTTGGCCAGCGAGGTGGCGGTCTCGAGACGGTAGCGGGCCCGCAGCGCCGCGCTCTTCTTGTCGCGCATCCGGCGCTCGGCCGCGGCGACCTCGGACGCCGTGACGGCCGCGGCGGCCGGCGGCGCCGGGGCCCTCGGCCCGGCGGACAGGAGCGGGAGGTTCTCGACGCCCTCGAGGCGCCCGTCGAGGAGCCGCCAGGCCTTCTTGGCGCCCAGGTCCCCGTCGTAGGAGCTTACGACGAGGATGTCCTCGGCCCGCGTCGCCGCGACGTACATCAGCCGGTGCTCCTCGGCGTCCCGGTAGAGCTTCGCCCTCTCGACGACGCCGTCCCAGCCGGCGGGCTGCGAGAGGAGCCTGGAATGGTGGCCGACGCGCTTCTTGAACCGGAAGTAGCCGCGCGGCTTTCCCGGGACGGGACCCGGCCCGGGCCCCGACCCGCCTTCCAGGCGGACGATGTGCTTGTCCGGGTCCCGGTCCCTCAGGCCCGCCGGATTGGCGAGGAAAACGACCGGCGCCTCGAGGCCCTTGGCCTTGTGGAGGTTCATGAGCCGCACGGCGCCGCGGCGGCCGGGCGTCAGGCTCATCTCTTCCACGGCCTCGAGCCGCCCGGGCGCGGCCAGGAAGTTCACGACCCCGGCGAACGAGGTCTGCCCTTCCGCTTCGAGGCTCCGGACGATCTCGACGAGCTTGAGGACGTTGCCGGCCCGGCTGCTGCCCATCTCCGTCGAGACGAGATAGCCGAGCAGGCCCGAGTCCTCCAAGACCCTTTCCAGGACGACCGACGGAGGACAGGTCCGCGTCCACCCCCGCCACTCGCCCAGTCGGGCCACGGCCTTCCCGACCGGCCCCGGGGCCGGCCCGTCCGGGGGCCGGCCCTCCGCCCGAGGGGTCAGCCATCCCCCCGCGGCCCGGTGGTCGTGGAGAGCCTGGTCGCTGAGGCCGAAGAAGACGCCGCGCAGGGCGGCGACCGCGTGGACGGCGTCGGCCGGGTCCCTGAGGGCTTGCATGAGGGCGACGATCTCGGCGACGTCCTCGCTCTCGGAGAAGCCGTCGCTTCCGGAGATCTCGTAGGGGATGCCTCTCTCCTCGAGGCTCCGGGCGTAGATGTCCATGTTCTTCTTGTACCGGAACAGGACGAGGAAGTCCTCGGGCCGGGCCGGCCTGGCCCGCTCCTTCCCGTCCCCGGCCCTCTCCGATATCAGGAGGCCGCCGGAGCAGGCCCGGTCGATGAACTCCGAGACGGCCGCCGCGTCGTTCCGGCAGATCGGCTTCTCCGAGTGGCGCACCTCCCGGGGATTGACGATCTTGAAGATGCCCCTGGCCGCTCCGTCGCACCCGGTCCGGCGGGTCATCAGCGGGGCGAAGCGGGCCTGGAAGTCGGTCGGCTCGGCGGGCAGGACGCCTTCGGCGCCTTGGCCGGGACCGAAGGCGCCGTCGACGAACTCCCCGATGCAGGGCAGCGAGCGGAAGTTGGCCGTCAGGCCGAGGACCTCTCCGCCGCCTTGGACGATGATCCTCTTGACCAGGTTGTAGGTGTCGATGTCCGCCCGCCGGAACCTGTAGATGGACTGCTTCGGGTCGCCGACGAGGAAGAGCGAGCCGGGGGCCGGCCGCAGGCGGGTCCAGTCGGTCTCGCCGGCGTCCTCGCCGGTCAGGGTGAACAGGATCTCGGCCTGGATGGGATCGGTGTCCTGGAACTCGTCGACCAGCACCCTCTCGAACCGGCCCTGGAAGTAGCGCCGGACCTCGGGGTTGTCCCGGAGAAGGGCCGCGGCGCGCAGGAGCTGGTCGCCGAAGTTCAGGCGGGACCTGGCCGCCCGCCGCTTGTCATAGTACCGCAGCGCGGGCAGGAGGAAGGCCAGGGCCCGGTCGTGCCGGAACTCGCGCCAGGCCCGCAGCACGGGGCCGACCGTGGCGGCCTGGAAAACCTCGAAGGCGTCACGGAAGGCCAGGGCCGCCTCCTTGGATCGCCAGCACTTCTGGACGAGCTTGGGCTTGCCTTCGAGCAGCTCGAACGACTCCATGAGCAGGCCGGGGTCGGTGAAGCCCAGCCGGTCGCGCCGGCCGCAGAGTCGCCGCGTCAGGAACTGCAGGCCGTCCCAGCCGGACCCGGGCCGCTCCGCGGGCACGGCGGCCTCCGCCCGCTCGAGGAAGCTCTCCAGGGCGGTCCGCGCTGCGCCGAAGTCCGGGGGCTCCTTCCGGCCGGGCATCGGCTCCACTTCGGGATACATGGCCAGCTCGTCGAAGGCGTCCCTCAGGTCGGCCGGAGCGAGCCCCGCTTCGTCGAGGCCCCGGAAGACGTCGCCCGGGCCCTGCAGGACGCGGGCCAGGTGGTCGTGCCAGCAGGTCTCACGGAAGACGGCGTCGTCGATCTCTTCCATCTCCGTGAACTCGGGATCGACGCCGCACTCGACGGGGCGCTCCCGCAGCAGCCGGGCGCAGAAGGAGTGGATGGTGCCGATGAAGCCCTGCTCGAGGTCGCGCAGCGCGGCCGCGAGGAGCTCCTTCTCCGGCGTCCCCCATGCCGTCCCGTCCGCGCCGGTCCCGGTGGCCAGGCTGCGCTCGAGCCCGACCTGGAAGCGTCCCCGCAGCTCGGCGGCGGCCTTGCGGGTGAAGGTCACCGCGGCCAGCGTCTGGATCGTCGCCCGGCCCGTCGCGATCAGGGCGATCATGCGGTCGACCAGGCTCCTGGTCTTGCCCGAGCCGGCCCCGGCCTCGACGAGGAAGGTCGTCTCCAGGTCGTCCGTGATGCGCCGGCGGGCGGCTTCGTCACTCATAGCCCTTGAGCCTTTCGAAGGCCGGCCCGATCCTCGCGTCGGACTCGACCTTCCTTTTCGTCTCGGCCGCCCGGCCGCCGCAGACGGGGGCGTAGTCGCAAAAGTCGCACTCGTCCTTGAGCGCCGTCGCGAAGTACCCGTTGGCGATCAAGGCCAGGATGTCGCGCAGCAGGGCCCGGAACGCCTCCCGGTCGAATTCCCGCACCAGGACCTCCCGTCCCTCGCCCCGGCGCGTCGGGAAGGAATAGCCGCTCTCGGTCACCCGGGCCTTATTCGCCAGCCCCTCCCGGACCAGGACCTTCTCGGCGGCCACGGCGTAGAGGGCGTGCTGGATGACCCGGCCGCGGCCGAAGGCGACGAGGTCCTCGTAGGGCTTGGGGCTGCCCGTCTTGTAGTCGACGATGCGGAACGTGTCGGGGCCGGTCCGGTCGATCCGGTCGATGCGGCCCTTGAGACGGAAGGAGCCGCCGCCCGCGACCTCGACCGGGACGCCGGAGAAGCTCTTCTCGAAAGCGAACGCCCGGACCTCCGGCGGCCGGGCGCTCTCGACCCGGAGAAAGACCTCCAGCGCGGCCAGGATGTCCTGCCTCTCCCTCTCGAAGATCCCGTCGGACGGCGGGGGGACCGCGCGCTTCCATTCGGCGACGACACCCCCGGCGACCTCGTCCATGAGCGGGCCGTGGCGCCCGGCGTCCGGCCGCGCGCCCGCCTCCGTGACCCTGGCCATGAACTCGTACAGGATGTCGTGGATGAGGCTGCCCCGGTCCATGGGATCGAGCCAGCGCGAGCGGTCGAGCTCGAGCTCCTCGGGAGGCTCGACCCCGAGGACATACTTGAGGAAATAGCCGAAGGGGCACTTGACCAGGCTCTCCAGGCGCGACGCCGAGACCTCGAGGTCGGGATTGGTCAGGGGGTCGAACAGCCCCCGGTCGACGCGGACGAGGCCTTCGTACTCGGTCAGCTTGTCCCCCGCCCGGGCCTGCCTGGCCCTGATCCCGGACCCGAGGTCGGGGAACCTCCGCCGGACGGCGGCCAGCCCGTCCGCGGGACGGTCGCGGCCGGCCAGGCGGCCGAGCCACCAGTCGGTCGCGTCGATGGCCCGGCCGGGACCGCCCGGAAGGAAGCCGGACGGATCGGGCCGCCCGGCGGCCTCGGCGGCCTGGGCCAGGGCCTTCTGAAGCCCTTCGTAATTGCAGGCGAGGTCGCCGCTGGCCAGGCGGTGGACCTGAAGGAGGAGCGACGACGGGAACGCCTCCCTCTCTTCGAGGACGTCGTAAGCCGGGTAGCTGAAGGTCACCCGGCCGCGGAGCGAGGCCAGCATGGCGGCCATGGAGTAGAGGCGCTCGCGGAGGGAGTCGGCCGCGGTGGGGAGGTTCGGCGAGAGCTTCTCGCGCTCGACATCGAGGAGGACGGGGTCCCGGGCGCCCTGTCCGGGAAAGCTGGCGTCGTCGAGCCCGACGACGAAGGTCACGGGCCGGGCCGAGAGGCCCCCGGAATAGAAGCTCGAGACGTGAACGTGGCCGGGCCGGGGGGCCGAGGCGCCGACCGCGAGCGAGGACACGGCGGTCCGGACCCGGTCGAGCGACGCCTCGAGGTCGATCTCGGGCGAAGCGGACCCGCCGGACATGGCCTCGAGCTCGGCCGTTATGAGGGCGAGGGCCTGGGCGTCCAGGTCCCCGGCGTCCGGCCGGAGGACGGTACCCGCCCCGAGGGCTTCGGCCAGCCCCCGGCTGAACGCGCCGAACGGGACCGGACCGGAGGCCGGCGCGTCCGGAACGACGGCCAGAAAGTCCCGGACGGCGGCGGCGAGCCGGCCGGTCTCCGCGGCGTCCCTCTCCAGGTCCCCGCGCTTTTCCTTCGACAGGCCGCCTTCCTCGTCGGCCCGGGGGTCGCGGAGCCTGGCTTCGAGCTTCAGGCGCCTCTTCTCCAGGAACTCGACGTACCTCTCCCGGCCCCAGCCGATCAACGCCTCCCGGAGGTGCCGGCTGACGCTCGAGGGAGGGATCTCGCCGTCGGGCCCCCGGAAAGGAAGCCTGAGGTCCTGGGACTCCACGAGACGGCACAGGGACGAGGCCAGATAGCCGTTCTCGATCCAGTCGAGGAGCCCGGCCAGGGCCCGGCCGGGGGCGGTCAGGGCCAGGGGGAGGCCGTCGGCGAAGGTCACGGGCAGTCCGGACCGGACGGAGAGGTCGTTGAGGATCGTAACGTAGGCCCCGCCGGAGGGGCAGACGATCTCCACTTCGTCCAGGGCGGTCCCCGACTCGACGACGCGGCGCACGATCTCGCGGCACTCGCTCATCGGGCCGACGGCCCGGAAGATGGCCAGCGAGCCGTCGCCGAACGCCTCGGGACGGCCGGCGGGGTCGAAGAGCCAGGGCAGCCGCTCGACGTCCGAGGCCGGCTCGGGCGGGACGGCCGGGCCCTCCGTCGATACGGCCTGGAACAGGCGCGGCCGCTCCAGGCCGTGGACCGGGTCGCGGGGCGGGAAGACGCAGCCGCCGCCGGACACGGCATCGAGAAAAGCCTTCTCGACCCGGCTTAGGGCGACGTCGGCCGACATGAGGAACGCGGCCTCCGGGCGCGCGCCCGGCCGGCCGGCGACCTCGGCCGCCAGGACGCAGAGACCGGGAAAGTCGACGGCCCCCTCCTCTTCGAGACGGCGCTCGTAGCGGCCGAGGCAGGTCCGGATGTCCCGGCCCTTGTCGGCGACGGCGAAGCGGGCGGGATCGATCCGGTCGGCCGTGAGACCTTCCCCCCGGAGGCTGTCGAGGGCCGCGAGGAGGGTGCGGGCCACGCCGGGCGAAGGGTCGAGCCGGTCGAAGTACTCGAGCCGGCCCTCGCCTTTCAGCTCGCGGAACATGGTGTCGGCGAGGACGAGCCGCTCCGATCCCCCGACGAGCCGCTTCCCGAGCCGGGCCATCTCGAGCGCGGCCGTCTCCTGGGCCAGGGAGGCCAGGGTGACGAAGCGCAGGTTCGTCCACGACCCGGCCTCGCGGGCCAGGGCCTCGCCGATCTGCCGGCCGGCGACGAAGGACGGGCAGACGAAGACCTTCTCGTCGAGCGGGTGGTCGCGGCAGAACCCGGCCAGGAAGCGGACCGTCGCGCTCGCCGTCACGTCCGCCCCGGCATCCGGTAGAGGTGGATCTTGTGGTCGCGGCCCCCGCCGGCGGCCAGGGACTCGCTCCGGACGAGGCGGTCGTCCCAGCCCGGGACGCGGTAATCGTGGGAGACGATGCGAACCCCCGGACGGAGCTCGCGCTCGAACAGCGGCTTCAGCGTCTCGAGCGACTCGGGCAGGAGGTAGAGGGCCACGACCGTCGCCTCCCCGACGCGGGCCCTGGTGCCGTCCATGCGGACGAAGCGGACGAGGCTCTCGACGCCCTCCTCCCGGGCCCGGAGCCGGCAGTTCTCGATGAGGGCGGCGTCGATGTCGATGCCCACGCCGCGGGCCCGGTACGTCTTGGCCGCCGCGATGACCATGCGGCCGTCGCCGCAGCCGATGTCGTAGACGACGTCGTCCTCGCCCACTTCGGCCAGCTCCAGCATCCGCTCGACCACCTCCGGCGGCGTGGGCACGAACGGGGCCAGGTCGGCCGCGTCGGTCCGGCCGTGGGAGCCGGGGTAGACCCGGACGACGCCCTCCTCGTCGTAGCGGAACGAGTAGGGCTGGCCCGGATGGACGGTGTATTCCGCGGTCCGCCGGCCGTTGTCGTACGAGATCGCGAAGGCCGCGTCGGCCAGGAACCTGTCGACGGCCCCGACGGCGAGCGTGCGCGGCGGCGGCGCCGGACGCCCGGGCCCCGGCTTGACCGCGTAGGCGATGGGCCCGCCGGTGACGTTGCGAAGGGTGGCCTCCGCGCGGAAGGGCGCCGCGGCCGAGGGCCGCGCCCTGAGGTCGACCGCCGCCGCTCCTCCCCGGCCGGCCCGCCCGGTGAAGAGCGCCAGCCCGGCCAGGACGAGGCAGGCCGCGGCCAGCCCGGCCTGCACGGCCCGCTTCACATCTCCCCCCGCCGCCGACGGCTTGTCCTCATCGGCTTCAAATTAGAACACCTCGGAAGGGAAGTCAACGCCCGGAGCCGGCGGCTCCCGCGCGCGACGTCAGAAGATGACCAGGAGCGCGACGATGAGGGCGAACAGGGCCCAGAGCGCGATCCGGACGAGCGTGTTCATTTCCGGTCCTCCTGTCCTTCGCGGAGGCGGCCGCCCCTGCGGACCGCCTCCTTGAGGACGAATTCCATCTGGGCGTTGACGCTCCGCAGCTCGTCGGCCGCCCACTTCTCCAGGGCGTCGTAGAGCGCGGCGTCGAGCCGCAGAAGGAATTTCTTCTTGTCGGCCACGGCCCACCCGTCAGTAGAGCGTCCCCGTGTTGACGACAGGGTGCATCTCGGCCTCCGAGACGAGGGCGACGAGGAGGTTGTTGACCATGGCCGCCTTCCTTTCCTCGTCGAGCTTGACGACGCCCTGGGTCTCGAGGGCCGTCAGGGCCATCTCGACCATGCCGATGGCCCCGTCGACGATCTGGCGGCGGGCGGCGATGATGGCCTCGGCCTGCTGGCGGCGGAGCATGGCCTGGGCGATCTCCTGGGCGTAGGCCAGGTGGGAGATGCGGGCCTCGACGATGTTGACGCCGGCGACCTCGAGCCGGTTCTGGACCTGGGCCTTGAGCTTGCCGGCGATCTCGTCGGGGTTGGCCCGCAGGGACTCCGTGTCCTTGTCGTGGGCGTCGTAGGGGTAGTGCGTGGCCAGCTGGCGGATGGCCGTCTCGCTCTGGATGGCCACGAAGTTCTGGTAGCTCTCGACGTTGAAGAGGGCCTTGGCCGAGTCGACGACGTGCCAGACGACGACGGCGGCGATCTCGATGGGGTTGCCCAGGGCGTCGTTGACCTTGAGCGTCTCGCTGTTGAAGTTGGAGATGCGCAGGGTGACCTTCTTCTTGACGGCGAAGGGGTTGGTCCAGAAGAACCCGGCCGTCCGGGCGCTGCCGACGTATTTGCCCAGGAAGGTGAAGACCTTCGATTCGTTCGGGTGGATGAGGAAGAAGCCGCCGAAGGTGGCGAAGGCCAGCGCGGCCGCGAGCACGGAGACGACCATGCCCGTCACGGTGCCCGCGCGCTCGACATGGGTGACCAGGTAGCGGCCGCTGAAGAAGAGCACGACGAGGTCGACGGCGACCACGAGCCAGCCGTTGGGAGAGAAGACCTTCTTTTCCCGGATGTCTTTCATGTTGTCCTCCTGTGGTATCAATATAATAGCACTATGATATCATTTGTCAAGTCAAAAAAAGGGCCCCCGGATCGAGATCCGGGGGCCCGGGAAGATCGGCGTATCGGCGCTTACGCGAAGAAGTCGCCGGGGACGTTCCGCAGACGGGAGATGTCCCTGACCCTGTCGGCGATGTCGAAGCCCTTGGCGCAGACGGCGGAGCACGAGTCGCAGGAGCCGCAGGGGTCCGCGGGGACGTCGAGCGAGGCGACGAGCTCGTGGGCGAGCGGGAGGTTCCTGTAGCCGTAGGCGTACATGTAGCCGCGCATCAGGTCGGGGATGGGCAGGCCGTTGGGACAGCCCGGCTTGCACTGGCCGCACTGCTGGCAGTAGAGCCCGGCCGCCTGCTCCCCCAGGTGGAGGTCCTTGAGCTCCTGCGGCGTCATGGCGATGTCGTACATGACCGGCAGGTCCGTCTGGAGCATGTCGAAGGTCGTGAAGCCCGGGATGGCCGTGGCGACGTTCGGGTCGCCGAGGACCCACTTGAGCGCGGCCCGCATGTTGATCGGCTGCAGCTTCTCCTTGTCCCAGTAGACGCCGGCCTGGGTCTTCATGGCCACGACGCCCACGCCGGCCGCCGCCGCCTCGGCCACGGCCTTGCGGACCTCCTCGCGGTGGTCCTGGCGGAAGTTGTAGGCCGTCAGGACGACGTCGTAGATCTTGGCCTCGACGGTCGCCCGGATGACCTCCGGCTCGTTGGCGTGGGTGGTGGTGCCGATGAAGCGGGCCTTGCCCGCCTTCTTGACCTTCTGGAGGGCCTCCATGAGGACCGGGTTCAGGACCTCCTCGCGGGCGGAATTGTTGTGGAGGTAGAGGATGTCGACGTGGTCGAGCCCGAGCCGCCCGAGGCTGATGTCGAACTTGTCGAGGTAGGCCTTCTGGAGGGCCTCGCCCTCGAGCCCCTGGAGGCTCCGGTCCCGGCCCGGGCCGGGCACCTTGGTCGCGATCACGTAGGAGTCGCGGGGCCGGCCCTTGACGACCTCGCCGATCATCTGCTCGTTCCGGCCGCGCTGATAGCCGTGGGCCGTGTCGAGCATGACCACGCCGGCCTCGAGGGCAGCCTGGACGACGGCGGGATTGTCGGCGGTCATGACGCCCATGCTGACGATGGGGAGCTTGAGGCCGGTCCGGCCGAGCGTCCGGACGATGGGCTTGGCCGCCGCCTGGCCGGCGCCGGCCTGGCCCAGGGCGGCCGCCCGGACGGCCGCCGGGACCGCCCCGACGGCGGCCAGTCCCGTCAAGCCCGTCTTGAGGAAGGCCCTTCTGTCGAGCCCGTTGGTTTTCTTCATCGGTCTTCCCTCCGTGCCGTGATGTCGGGGACCCGGCCGCCCGGGCCGCCGTGCGTCCATTGTATAGGATGCCGATCCCTTGTCAACGGCGGCCCGGCGCGCGGCGGCCGTTTGACTTTTCCCGGACCGGGATTATACTTCCTGGCAGGCATGAAGAAACCGACGCTCCGACCGATATCCGTGTCCCTCGCCGCGCTGGCCCTGCCGGTCCTGCTGGCCCTCCCGGCCGCGACCCGCCCGTCCTGCGGGCAGACGGCCGAGCGGCCCGACGATTTCCCCATGCGGACGTTCTTCAGCGTCCGCTCCGCCCGGCCCGACGACACCATCCCGGCGGTCCTCCGCGGGCAGTTCGAGAAGGACGACGGCAGCCCCCTGAAGTCCGTGCCGATCGACCTCGACGGCGACGGGAAGGAGGAAAAGGCCGTCCTCTGCGGCGTCCCCACCTCCGTCGGCGGCTACCAATGGCTCGTCTACGACCCGGCGAGGGGCGTCGGCCGCGGCGTCGTCGTCGGGGCCGTCGTCTTCGTCGGACGCCTGGCCGACGGCGGCTGGCCCCGGCTCGAGACCGTTTGGAAGCAGGGGGGCGACATGTCCGTCGTCTCCCGCTACGCCTACGCCAGGGGCCGGTACTCCCGCACCGAGACGCGGGCCCTGACCCTCTGGGAGACGAGCGAGTACTTCAGGGCCAAGCCGCCCCTCGACCTCGAGCGCGAGCTGGCCGAGCTCGAGATCCGATAGGCGCGATGCCGACGCGACGCCGGGCGTTCCCCTCCCCTCTCGCGACGTTTCTGGCCCTGGCCCTCCTCGCCCCGGCGGCCTGCGGGCCTTCCGGGCCCGCGGCCGGGCCCGGCGACCGGCCGCTGCGGATCGCCGTCATCCCCATGGGCACGACCCACGAGTTCTGGAAATCGGTCCACGCCGGGGCCAGGAGCGCCGCCCTCGAGACGGGCGTCGAGATCGTCTGGAAGGGGCCCCTCAAGGAGGACGACCGCAACGAACAGGTCCAGATCGTCGAGACCCTGGCCGGCTCCGGCGTGGACGCCCTGGTCCTCTCCCCGCTCGACGACCGGGCCCTTCTCCGGCCCGTGGCCGAGGCCCGGCGGTCCGGCATCCCGACCGTCGTCTTCAATTCGGCGCTCCAGGGGGAGGAGCACGTGGCCTTCGTCTCGACCGACAATTTCCGGGGCGGCGTCATCGCGGCCCGGGCCGTCGGGGAGATGACGGGCGGCCGCGGCCGGCTCATCATGGTCAGGGTCAAGGCGGGGGTCGAGGGAACGACCCGGCGCGAGGAAGGCTTCCTCTCCACACTCAGGGCGGAATTCCCCGCGATCACGGTCCTCTCGGAGAACCAGTACGGCGGGACGTCGACGGAGACGGCCTACCAGACCATGGAGAACCTGCTGGCCCGCTTCGGCGGGATCGACGCCGTCTTCACCCCCAACGAGTCGACGACGTTCGGCTGCCTTCGGGCCCTCCAGGACCACGGGCTGGCCGGACGGATCGTCCACGTCGGGTTCGACGCCTCGGCCAAGCTCGTCGAAGCGCTGGAGAAAGGCCAACTGAGCGGCCTCGTCCTCCAGGACCCCTACGAGATGGGTTATCAGAGCGTGAAAACCGCCGTGTCCCATCTGCGGGGCGAGCCCTACGCCAAAACCGTGACCACCGCCGTCGTCCTGGCTACCCGGGACAACATGCGGGAACCGGCGGTCGCACGACTTCTCCGCCCCGACCTCTCCGTTCTCGGGGAGGGACGACGATGACGCCCGCGGGGACCCGCGGGACGGCAAGGAGGACGCCATGATGAGATCGACGCTGCTGCTCTCGGCCGTCGCGCTGGCGGTTTTCGGCGCGACGCTCGCCGCCGCCGGCCGGCAGGGCCGGCTCCACATCCTCTCGTCGAGCCACCAGGACATCGCCTGGATGGACTCGCCCGAGAAGTGCGCCGTCTTCCGCGACGCGAACTGCATCACGCCGGCCCTGGCCATGATGGCCGGGGACCCCGCCTACACCTTCACCATGGAGAACATGCTCAACCTGGCCGAATACCTCGAGCGCCACCCGGAGAGGGCCGGGGAGATCGGCCGCCTGACCCGCGAGGGCCGGATGGAATGGGGCGCGACGTTCAACCAGCCTTACGAATCGCTCCTCACGGGCGAGGCCCTCGCCCGCGAGGCCTATTTCGGGCGCCTCTGGCTGAAGCGGACGATCCCCGGCGCCGACGCCCGGGTCTACTTCAATCCCGACGTCCCCGGCCGGGCCGCCCAGATGCCCCAGGTCCTGGCCAAGGCCGGCATCCCCTACCTCGTCATGAGCCGCTATCACGAGGGCCTCTACCGCTGGGCCAGCCCCGACGGCAGCTCCGTGCTCGCCTATTCGCCCGGCCATTACGGGAACGCCTCGGCCTACCTGAACGCTCCGCCCGCCGACGGGGCCCGCGTCATCGAGGAGAAGCTGGCCAGGTGGACGGGCTATTACGCCGGCCGGGGCCTGCCGCCCGAGTTCCCCCTGCTCAATTCCGTCGACTTCTCCCGGCCGACCGATTTCGGCCCGCTCATCCGCCATTGGAACGCGGCCGGCGCCGCGCCCGGTCCGGCCCGGCCGGTCATGACCTATTCGACGGCCCGGCGTTTTTTCGAGGCCATCGATACCGGGACGGCCGAGCTCGAGACCGTGACGGGCGAAAGACCGGGCCTGTGGCTCTACATCCACGGGCCGACCCACCACCGGGCCGTCTCGGCGGCGCGCGAGGCCGGACGGCTCCTCCCCGCGGCCGAGGCCTTCAGCACGGTCCTGGCCCTGCTCGAGGGGAGCTTCGACGGCTATCCGGCCGGGCGCCTCGAGGACGCCTGGAGGGCTTCGATCTATCCGGACCACGGCTGGGGCGGCAAGGAAGGACAGGTCACCGACCGGCTTTTCCGCAAGAAGTACGAATTCGCCCGCGACGAAGGCCGGGCCGTCCTCCGCGACGCCCTGGCCGGCATCGCCGCCCGCGTCGCGACGCGGCCCGAGAAGGGCACGCCGATCGTCGTCTTCAATCCCCTGTCGTGGCCGCAGACCGCCCCGGCGACGGCCCCGGTCGGGCTCCGCGGCGCGGCCTGCCGCGTCGTCGACGCCGACGGCCGGGAAGCGCTCAGCCAAAGATCGCCGGCCGAAGCCGCCGGGACCGGCTCGGGGCGGACCGTCGAGTTCATGGCGACCGACGTCCCCGCCCTCGGCTACAAGACCTATTACCTCGTCGAGGACGGGCGGCCCGAGCCGGCCGCGCCGGCTCCGTCCCCGGACGCGGCGACGGTCGAGAACGCCTTCTACAGGATCGCCCTCGTCCCCGGAGGCGTGGCCGGGCTCTACGACAAGGAGCTCGGGCGCGAGGTCCTCGACACGCGGAAGTTCCTCGGCTTCGAGGTCTTCACCATGCGCTCCGTCGGCAACGGGGCGGGCGAGTTCGGCCGCGTCCAGCAGCCGACCATGGAGGGCTTCGACAAGCTCGGCCGCCACGCGCCCCGCTGGCGGCTCGTCGGGGCGGAGAGCGGGCCGGTCAAGACCGTCTACGCCCTCGAGCAGGCCCTCGACCACGTCACGGTCCGCCAGAGGCTCATCGTCTACAACGCGGTCAAGCGCATCGACTGCGAGGTCTCGCTCCTCGACTGGGACGGCGAGCCCTACCGCGAGTTCCGCCTGGCCGTCCCCGTCGCCGCCGACGAGGGACGCGTCGCCTACGAGATCCCGTTCGGGGTCCTCGAGGTCGGGGAGGGCGAGGCCGGGGGCACGGGTGGCCCGGCCTACGGGAACCTCGTCTACGACGAAGAGATGAAGGACATCCGGCCGCGCGAGGTCCAGAACTTCCTCACCGCCGGCGACGACCGGTTCGGCCTGACCCTGACGACGAGCGTCGCCGTCAACGACTACAAGGACCCGACCGACGACCCCGTCGCCTATCCCGTCCTCCAGCCCATCCTCCTGGCCTCGCGGCGCAGCTGCCACGGCGAGGGGAACTGGTACCTCCAGGAGGGCGACCATCACTTCCGGTTCTCCGTGACCAGCCACGCCGCCGGCTGGAGGAACGGCTGGCGGGCCGGCATCGCGGCCAACGAGCCGCTCGCCGCCGTCGCGGCCCCGTCCGCCCGGCCGGAGGCGGACCTGCCCGAGGCGTCGAGCTTCCTGCCGTTCAAGGCCCCGAACGCCGTCCTCTCGGCCATGAAGAAGGCCGAGGACGGCGACGCCGTCGTCCTCAGGCTCTACGACATCGAGGGCCGGGACGCGGAGGCGGAGGTCGGGCTGTTCGTCCCGGTGAGAACGGCCAAGCGGACGAACATCATCGAGGAGGAGGGCGCGTCTCTCGAAGCCCGCAAGGGCCGGCTCGTTCTTCCGATCGGCCATCACGCGGTCGAAACGGTCAGGCTCGTCCCCGGCCGGCGGTGAGAATCGGGCCGGGGGCCCGGACGTCCTTATCATCGAATACGAAGAACGGGAGGTCCGGATGAAAACCAAGCTCGGCCCGGAGGAATTCGTCAAGCTGGCCATCGCCAGGCTGCGCCTCGAGAACTACAAGGGGATCCACTCGATCTACAGCGGGTTCAACGAGGCCTTCAAGAGCTACTTCGACGGCGCCAACCCCATCGACGCGACCGGCGAGCTGGCCCGCCAGGGCCGGATCGGCCTCCGGCCGGTCAAGGGCGGGGTCATGCTCTACCTGCCCGGCGAGGGACCGGAGATGAGCCGCGGCGACATGGCCCTCAAGAAGATGGGCCTGCTCGAAAAGGCGGCCGGCCGCGACGATTAGGTTGATATTCGCCGCCCGCCGTTCCATACTCTCCCCCGAAGGAGAACGCCCATGGAACGATGGACGCGCCGGAAATTCATCACGGGGACGGTCCAGGCCGCGGCGGGAGCGGCCGCCCTGGGGACGTCCTGCGGCAACGAGGACGCCGCCTCCGGGCCGGGCCGGCCCGTCCCGGGAGCGCGCGGCCACGAGACCGTCTCTCTCGGCGGGACGTGGCTGTTCCGGACGGACCCGGACGGCCGGGGCGAGGCCTCGGGCTGGCCCGGTCCCGCCGACGCCGGAGAGGGCTGGGAAGAAACGTCCGTCCCGTCGACGTGGCAGGTCTCCGAAAAAACCGCCGGCTACATGGGCCCGGCCTGGTACAGGCGGGAGTTCGACGCGCCGGCGGATTGGCGGGGTCGCGTCGTGCGGGTCGAATTCGAGGCGGTCTATCACACGGCCGCCGTCTTCGTCAACGGGCGCCGGGCCGGCGAGCACGCGGGCAAAGGCTATACCGCTTTCGCCTTGGACATCTCCGGGCTCCTGGAGTTCGGCGGGCGCAATGTCATCGCCGTCCGGGCCGACAACTCCTTCGCCCCGGCCATGCTGCCGAGGGACAACTCCTACGACTGGACGCCGGACGGCGGCATCACCCGCCCGGTCGGCCTCATCGTCACTCCCCCGGTCTACCTCGAACAGGCCTGGATCGACGCCCGCCCCGACCCGGGCATGGGCACGGCCAGCCTGGCCGTCCGGGCCGTCGTCCGGAACGCCACGGACAGGCCGGCGAAGTGCGCCCTCGGCTTCCGGGTGACGGAGGAGGCCGCGGGGCCCGTCGTGCTCGAGCGGGCCCCGGCCGAGAGCGTCGAAGTCCCCGCCGGGACGTCGCTCGAGGTCTCCCTCCCCGAGGCCGTCCTCGACAGGCCCAAGCTCTGGCACTTCGACCATCCCCACCTCTACTCCCTCGAAGCCTGGCTGTCCGTCGAGGGGAAGGAGACCCACGGCCTGAAGGATCGATTCGGCGTCCGCAGCATCGAGGTCCGGGGCGCCGAGTTCCTCCTCAACGGCGAGCCGGTCCGCCTGGCCGGCGTCGAACGCATGGCCGGGAGCCATCCGGACTTCGGCATGGCCGAGCCCGAGGCCTGGATCGTCCACGACCACGACGACCTCAAGGAGCTCAACTGCGTCCTCACCCGCGTCCACTGGCAGCAGGACAGGCGGGTCATGGACTATTGCGACCGGAAAGGGATCCTCATCCAGGTCGAGGTGCCGACCTGGGGGCCCGACACGTTCCGCGAGCTCGAGGGGGACCCGTTCGAGGCGGTCGCGGCCAACGGCCTCGAACAGCTCCGCGAGATGATCTCCCGGGAGCGGAACCGCCCTTGCGTCTTTTCCTGGGGGCTCTGCAACGAGGTGGACGGCCAGAACCCCGTCGCCCGGGAGTTCGTCCGGCGCATGCTGCGCGAGGCGAAAAGGCTCGACCCGGGCCGGCTCTGCTCCTACGCCTCGAACTCCCTTCAGCGGACGCCCGAGCGGGACGTGGCGGGAGAGATGGACTTCATCGAGTGGAACGAATATTACGAATCCTGGTACGGCGGGGATCCCGGGACGCTGCGCTGGAACCTCGAGGCCATCCACGCCGCTTTCCCGGACAAGCCCGTCGTCATCTCCGAATACGGATACTGCGCCTGCACGGCCGACCGGCCCGAGAACGACCCCCGCCGGATCGGGATCCTCGCTACGCACAACGCCGTCTTCCGCGATTGTCCCTGGGTCGGCGGGCTGATCTTCTTCGACTACAACGACTACCGCACCCACCTGGGCGACAAGGGGGCCGGCGTCATGAAGCAGAGGGTGCACGGCGTCGTCGACGTCACCGGCGCCCGGAAGCCGTCCTTCGAGGCGCTCCGCGGGGAGTCGAGCCCGGTCGAATCGCTGACCGTCGTGAGGAAGGACGGGAAAAGGTCCGCCGCCTTCCGGACGCGCCGGACGGTCCCGGCCTACGCGCTCAGGGGATACAGGCTCAGATGGGTCGTCTACGGGAACGGCGGCATCCCGCTCGAGCGGCGCGAGATCCCCCTGCCCGACATCGACCCGGGAGAAAGCGCCGAGGTCGCCCTGGACATCCGGGAGAAGGACCTGCGCCGGCTCCGCGTGGACCTCGTCCGGCCGACCGGCTTTTCGGCGGCCACGGCCTTCGATTAGGCCGCGGGCGCGGCGGCCGGCCCGGGCTGTTCCTCCATGTACTGGATGTAGAGGTCGGTCAGGTCCGCGTGGGCCAGCTCCGCCGCGGTCTTCATCACGACCAGCCGGCCCTTGCGCATGAAGCCGATCCGGTCGGCGATGAGCTTGGCCCGGAAGATGTCGTGGGTCGACATGAAGACGGACTTGCCCTGGTCGCGCATCTGGACGAGGATCTCCAGGAACTCCCGGCCCGACTGGGGGTCGAGGCCCGAGGTCGGCTCGTCGAGGAGCACGTTGGCGGCGTCCTTGACCAGGGCGATGGCGATGCCGAGCTTCTGGCGCATGCCCTTGGAGAAGTTCTTGACCCGGCGGTCGAAGGCCTCCTTCTGGAGGCCGACCCGGTCGAGGACGGCGGCGTAGTCCTTCTTGGCAAGGCCGCGCTTGCCGGCCAGGCGGCTGAAGTAGTCGAGGTTCTGCACGGCCGTGAAGTTGCCGTAGAGCATGACGTTCTCGGAGACGAAGGAGACGTGGCGCTTGGC
>CAZFBC010000019.1:0-1507 GCA_964517245.1 uncultured Eubacteriales bacterium
AAGTCGACCCTCGACCTCAACTACGTCGGCGTCAAGGCGCCCCAGTTCTCGTTCTCGCGCCTCAAGGGCGCCGACCCCGTCCTGGGCGTCGAGATGGCCTCGACCGGGGAGGTCGCCTGCCTGGGAGAGGACGTCCACGAGGCCTATCTCAAGGCCATCCTCTCGACCGGGTTCGTCCTGCCCAGGAAGAACGTGCTCCTGACGATCGGCGGCGAGGAGTCCAAGCACCGGTTCCTCGGCGCCGCCCGGACCCTGGCCGGCCTCGGGTTGAGGATCTTCGCCACCGAGAAGACCTCGGCCTACCTCAAGGAGAACGGCGTCCCCGCCACGCGGCTCTTCAAGGTCCACGAGCGGCGCCGGCCGAACATCCGCGACCTCATCGCCGGACGCCGGATCGACCTGGTCATCTCCGTCCCCAATCCCGCCAAAAGGGTCGAGTTCAACTCGGCCTACAAGCTGAGGCGCCTGGCCGTCGATTTTTCGGTCCCCATCCTGACCAACCTCCAGGCCGCCGAGCTCTTCGTCCAGGCCCTGGCGGCGAAAAAGCCCGCCGACCTCAAGGTCAAGCACTGGGCCGAGTACGAATAGCCCCCCCCGTAACGCCGGACCATGAAAAGCGGCCTTCGTAGTCGATAGGGATTTCAACCGGCCCCGAAGGGACTATTAGCGGACTCTGACCGTATAAACCTTCAGCGCCTCGGGGATGATGATCTTCGTCCCCGGCATCCTGTCCTGACCGAGATCCGTGAACTCCCTGTGCCCGTCCTCGGTGCCGTGGAAGACGACGGCGACCCGCGGCTTAAGGTCCAGGGCCATCTTCAGGGCATCGGCCGGTACGAGGTGGGCGAAGGACGGGTCCCCGGTGGGCAGGAAGGCCAGGCCGCAGGCAAGGTCCGCGAGCGGGACGGCGGCGGAGTCTCCGGCATGGAACAGCCGGTTCCCGCCCGCCGCGAGGTGGAAGAGCAGGATGGGGACGAGGTGCGACCCGCTTACGGGGGTGATCGTCCAGGCGCCTACGGTCCGGGGCCGGCCCGGCGTGAAGTCCATGATCTTTCCGGCCGGGAGCGAGCCGTCTTTCTTCAGCTCCCGGACGACCCGGGCCTCTCCGCCGACCGCGGCTCCGGTGGTCTCGAACAGCCTGATGGCCGTTTCCCGGTCGAAATGGTCGCCGTGGTCGTGCGTGTAGAGAACGGCGTCCACAGGCCGCCCCCGGAGAAGGGCCATGTCCTCTTCCAGAAGATAGGCGGCCGGGTCGATGATGACCGCTCCTTGGGCCGTCCGGATGATCACCGCCGAAGCGCCGAGATAGACGAAAGCCGCTTCGTCCTCGGCGAGGCGAACGGTGAAGACATTCCGAAGGGAGTCCGTCTGGCTTTCACATCCGGGAGACGGGCTGGACAGCACCGCTCCAGCGATCAGGACGACGGCCGCGATAAGGAAGCGTCTTGTCATGGAAGGATCTTTCAAGCATGATACGTCCCGGCGCGGGAGAGCGTTTATTCCCTTC
>CAZFBC010000019.1:1607-19049 GCA_964517245.1 uncultured Eubacteriales bacterium
GGCCCGGCTTGTCCGGGCGGGCGGAGTCGACTATAATCGTTCCAGGGTGAACCCAGCATGCGCATGAAGCCGTCCCGCTTCGCCGTCGTCGCTCTTCTCTTCCTCGGGTCGGCCCTCGCCGCGGCGGCCCAGGACGCGCCGGCCCGGCCGGTGAAGGTCCGGGTCACGGCCGAGCAGGCCAACCTCCGGGAGAGCGCCGACATCGGCAGCTCCATCGTCCAGATGATCCCGGAGGGCGCCGTCCTCGACGCCGACCGGAAGGAGGGCGAGTGGTACTTCGTCCGCTTCACCCTCGAGGACGGCGGGGTCATCGGCGGCTACATCCACGAGAGCCTGGTCGAGGTCGTCGGAGGCCCGGCGCCCGCCCCCCCGCCGGAAGAAAGGACCGTGCCCGCCGCCCGGCCCCGGGAGCGCGGCCCCCGGTCCGGAGGGATCGGCAGGATCGAGAAGCCCGAGTTCAGGACCGGCTCCTTCCCCCTGGAGCTCTCCGTCTCGGCCGGCGCCGGGCCGGTGTCCCCGCGGCAGCTCAACGACGGGACGAAGGGTTACGCCGCCTATACCGGCGCCGTCCTCGGCATTCCCGTCCCGGGCTCGCCGGACACGCTGGGCCTCGCCCTCCTCGCCGGCTTCGAGCTGACTTACAGGGTGTCGCCGGAACTGGCCGTCGGGCTGGGAGCCGACTACATCCGCGGCGCCAACGGGGACACGCTCGTCTTCACGGACGGGCTCGTCACGGAGCGGCTCGTGACCAAACCCTCGGCCCGGGCCGTCCCCGTCAAGCTCGTGGTCCGCTACTACCCCGGCGCGGGCTTCTACGCCCGCGGCGGGCTGGGCATCTATTCCGCCAGGGCCGGCTACCTCTACCGCAACGTGGGCGCCGAGGCCTGGGAGCAGTGGAAGGGCACGGCGTCGGCGAGCGGGATCGGCGCCGAAGCCGCGCTCGGCGGGGAGTGGGAGATCGCCCCGAGGACGGCCTTCTTCGCCGAGGCGGGCTTCCGCCTGGCCCGGTTCGGCGGCCTGACGGGGAAGAACGTCTACACGAACTCGGCCGGCGACGCCGTGACGGAGCCCGGCACCCTCTATTACTTCCACAGGATCGCGCCGGACGAGAACGCCTATCCCCTCCTGTTCGTGATGGGCAGCCCCCCGGAAGGGGAGGACATCGTCGATTACCGCCGGGCCGCCGTCGACCTCTCCGGCACGGCCGTCCGCGCGGGCGTCCGCTTCAGGTTCTAGACCCGGGGCACGCGCAGGTACCGGTCGACGTAATCGTCCGGCAGGCCGCGCTCCCTGGCCCCCTCGAGGACGGTCCTCTCGTAGTCGGGGTGCGGCTGCCCCGTGGCCCGGCCCGTCCGGAAATAGGTCATGGCCCGGACCGGCCCCCCGGGGGGGCCCGTGACCTCGACGTCCCGGCGGTCGTAGCTGCGCGGGTAGCCCTCGGAGGCGTCCAGGGCCAGCCGATCCGTCTCCGTGATCTCGTAGAGGGCCCCCCAGACCCGCTCCGCGTCCGACCTGACGATGTTGCCCACGGCCCCGTCCCTGGACACGGAATAGCCGTCGTAGACGAAGCGGAAACCCTCCAGGCGGGCCGTCCCCCGGAAACGGCAGGCCGGGCACCTGGCGGCCATCTGGCCGGACCCCATGTTCGAGCCGTAGGCGAAATAGAGCATCGCTGACCTCCTCGCTCGTCGGATCGTCCCCTCGGCCCCGATTATAGGAAGTTCCGCGGCCCGGGGCAAGGGGCGCGACGGGAAGCGGGCGCTTGACGGGGGGCCCGGCCGGGGCTATTCTGGAGGAGGAGAAGCCTATGACGATCAGCCCCTCTCTTCTGGCCATCCTGGCCTGCCCCCTATGCCAGGCCGAGGTCAAGCTCACGGCCGACGACGGGGGGCTGAAGTGCGTCTCCTGCCACCGCGTCTATCCGATCAGGGACGACATCCCGGTCATGATCGTCGACGAGGCCGCGATCGACCCCGGCCGCGCCGTCAAGGCCTGACCATGTGCGGCGTCATCGGCGTGTGGGGCAACGGCCCCGTCATCCGGGACATCTACCAGGGCCTCCTGGCCATCCAGCACCGCGGCCAGGACTCGGCCGGCGTCATCACCTTCGACGGCCGCTTCCACACCAAGAAAGGCAACGGCCTCGTCCACGACATCTTCACCCCCGAGGCCGTCCAGGCCCTCCGCGGCCCGATCGGGGTCGGCCACACGCGCTACCCGACGATCGGCGGCGGCGAGGGCGAGGACGCCCAGCCCTTCCAGCTCAACTCGCCCTTCGGCATCATCATGGCCCACAACGGCAACGTGGCCAACTACCGGGACCTGCGCGACGAGCTCTACCGGGACCACCACCGGCTCCTCAACTCCGACTGCGACGTCGAGATCATCCTCAACCTCTTCGCCGAGTCCCTGGCCCGCGAGAGGACGCGGGCCCTCGAGCCCGAGCACATCTTCCGGGCCGTCGAGGCCGTCTTCAAGAAGGTCCACGGCAGCTACTCCGTCGTCGCCTACATCGCCGGCCAGGGCCTGGTCGCCTTCCGCGACCCCTACGGCATCAAGCCCCTCGTCTACGGCGTCCGGCGCGACGGCCTCCTCCCCTCCTACGCCTTCGCCTCGGAGACGGTCAGCCTCAACATCATGAACTTCGGCGAGATCCGGGACGTCGCGGCCGGCGAGGTCGTCTTCATCGACCGGGGCCGGGCCCTGCACCGCAAGAAGCTCGTCAAGGGCTGCCCGTCGCCCTGCCTCTTCGAGTGGGTCTACTTCGCCCGGCCCGACACCTTCATCGACAAGGTCAACGTCTACAAGTGCCGGGTCAACCTGGGCCGGTCCCTGGCCGCGGAGATCCGGCGCCGGAAGCTGGCCATCGACGTCGTCGTCCCCGTGCCCGACTCGGCCCGCGACGCCGCCATCGAGATCGCCCGCAAGCTCGACCTCAAGTACAGCGAGGCCCTGGTCAAGAACCGCTACATCGGCCGGACCTTCATCATGCCGGCCGACGGGCAGCGCAAGAGCTCGGTGCGCCAGAAGCTCAATCCCATCGCCTCGGAGATCCGGGGCAAGCGGGTCCTCCTCGTCGACGACAGCATCGTCCGGGGCAACACCTCCAGGGCCATCATCGAGATGCTCCGCGAGTCCGGGGCCAAGAAGGTCTACTTCGCCTCCTACTCGCCGCCCCTGCGCCACCCCTGTGTCTACGGCATCGACATGCAGACCAAGACGGAGTTCGTCGCCCAGGACGCCGACGAGGAGGCCGTGGCCCGCAAGATCGGCGCCGACAAGGTCATCTACCAGTCCCTCGCGGCCCTGAAGGACGCGGTCCGGCTGGAGAACCCGAAGCTCCGGAGCTTCTGCGCCGCCTGCTTCGACGGCATCTACCCGACGGGCGACATCACGCCCCAGCTGCTCGAGGACATCGAGGCCGACCGCAAGAGCGCCCACGACGCCCAGCTCGAGCTCGGCATCTGAGCCGGGCCGGGCCGGCGCGGCCGCTCACAGCGAGCGGGCCCGGACCTTCCGCCACCAGCTCCGGTTGGCCGCGTACCAGCGCGCGGTCTTTTTGAGCCCCTCGGCGAACGGCGTCAGCGGCTCCCAGCCCAGGGCCCGGACGAGGCCCGAATCCATGGCGTAGCGCCGGTCGTGCCCGGGCCGGTCCGGCACGAACTGGACGAGCTCGCGGGGCGCCCCGACGGCCTCCAGGACGCGCCGGGCGACCTCGATGTTCGTCAGCTCGCACCCTCCCCCGACGTTGTAGGCGCCGCCGCACCGGCCCCGGAGGACGGCCGCCTCGACGGCCCGGACGAGGTCCTCGACGTAGAGCCAGTCGCGGACGTTCAGCCCGTCGCCGTAGACGGGCAGGGGCCGGCCCTCCAGGGCGTTGGCCAGGAAGAGCGGGACGAGCTTTTCGGGGAACTGGCCGGGCCCGTAGGCGTTCGACGGGCGCAGGACGATCGTCGGCAGGCCGTAGGTCACGCGGTAGGCCCGGGCCAGGTGGTCCCCGGCCGCCTTGCTGGCCGCGTAGGGCGAGGACGGGGCGAACGGATCCGTCTCGCGGGCGGCCCGGCCCGTCCGGCTGCCGTAGACCTCGTCGGTCGAGACGTGGACGAAGAGCTCGACGGCCGGGAAGGCCCGCAGGGCGTCGAGGAGCGTGTAGGTGCCGTGGACGTTGGTCAGGACGAACTCGCCGGCGTCGTGGATCGAGCGATCGACGTGGGTCTCGGCGGCGAAGTGGACGACGCCCTGGACCCCGGCCAGGAGCCGGTGCACCAGGGCCGCGTCCCGGATGTCGCCGAGAACGAACTCGTAGCGGGGGTCGTCCTGGACGTCCCGGAGGTTGTCGAGGCTGCCGGCGTAGGTCAGCTTGTCCAGGTTGATCACCCGGGTCTTCTTGTGGCGGTGCAGGACCGCGCGGACGAAATGGCTGCCGATGAAGCCCGCCCCGCCCGTCACCAGGACGGTCTTGCCGTCGAGCGTCCGCTCCGTGCTCATGGCCGTCCTCCCGCGATCAGAATCCGAATCCCCCCAGGAAATCGAGCGTCCGTCCGATCGAGCCCAGCCCCAGCGAGAGCCGGACCTGGACGTCCGGGGGGTCGCGGTAGGTGTAGGCCCGGACGTCGACCAGAATATCGACGCACTGGTAATGGCAGGTGACCTGGGCGCCGGCGTAGAGGAGTTCCTTCTGCTCGATGTTGTAGTCGGCCTCGAGCCGGAGGTCGACGGCGAGCCGCGGCAGGCGCAGCCCGGCGAAGGCGCCGACCTGGTCGCGCATGGTCAGCGCGACGAGCTCCGGGTCGACCCCCGTGATCCAGGCGTTCCGGCTGGTGAACCAGTTGGCCGTCAGGAAGTTCCCGTCCGTCCTGGCCCCGACCGTGGCGCTGAGCCGCAGGCTCGACAGGCTGTCGTAGTAGGGGTTGTAGGCGGCCGAGGCGTCGAAGCTGAACTTGGCCTTGGGGTAGAACCGCAGCGTCGCGGCGACCTCCGAGAACCGGGGCGGCGCGCCGTCGACGGGGAAGCCCGACAGCGGCCCGTCCTCGGGCGAGAAGTAGCGCGTCTGGCCGAGGCTCAGGGAGAAGACCTCGATCGCCCGGTCGCCGTCCTTGAACAGGAACCGGCCGGTGACGCCGTAGCTCACCTGGTCGTTTCGGAAGAAGCCGTAGGAGGTCACGATGCGGTCGGAGTCCGCGATCGGGCTGTCGTAGGCGTACCTGACGAACGGCTCGACGATGTTCTTGAGCCGGGCCCGGCCGTCCCGGCCGCGGAAGACCTTGTAGAGGACGGGGCCGACGATCTCGAGCGCCGCGGACCAGTTGGCGGCGGCGAGGGGCGCGTCGACGACCAGGCCGGTGGCCGGGTCGAGGCTCTGGCCGTAGCGGTCGAAGTGGCCCGTGACCGAGCCCGTCGCGGTGAGCCAGGGGATCGACGTGAACGGCAGGCTCAGCGACGGGTTGACGGAGAACCGCGAGGAGCGCCGTTCGGTCCCGGCCTCGAACTCGGACTGCCAGCCGTACTGCCACCGGGCGAAGGAGGCGGCCAGGGAGAAATAGAGCGGGGCGAAGAGCCTGGTCTTGAAGACGTTGAAGCTGATCTGGGGCAGCGAGGTCGAGACGTTGGCGTCGTCGATCTCCGAGAAGTAGGTCTCGAACCGGGAGACCCGGGCGCTCAGGTTGAAGCCGCGCCACGACCGCGTGAGGTAGCCCTGGGTGGTGCGGGTGGTGGACAGGGCCCGCTGGAAGCTGCTGTCGAACTCCCGCAGGAAGGCGTAGGAGGTCTGGTAGTCGACGTTGGCGACCAGGGTGAAGCCCAGGGGCAGGGCCTGGGTGTGGTCGAGGCGGACGATGGAGGAATTCCCGGGCCTGGTGCCGTCGGCCGCCTTCTTGTAGACGAAATAATAGAGGTCGAGCTCGCCCCTGGTCCCCCCGGGGAAGAGGTAGCGGTACTCCAGGCCGGCGCCCGTGCCCCGGGCGAGGTAGGCGTCGACGCCGACCGTGGCATCCATGTTCGGGGCGATGGCCCAGTAGAAGCTCTGGGAGAGGGAGAACCCCTTCTCGCCGGCGAACCCGATCTGGGGCATGAGGAAGCCCGTGGCCCGCTCCTTGAGCGGGTAGCGGAGGTAGGGCGCGTAGAAGACGGGCACGCCCTTGATCCGGACGACGGCGTCCCGCATCGTGATGTGGTCGTCCCTCTCGAGCGTGGCCCGGGACAGGCTGAAGCTCCAGCGGGGGTTGGGCTGGGTACAGGCCGTGACGCTGGCCTTCCTCAGGCTGTAGAGGCCCGGCCGGCGCTTCTCGACCTCTTCCGCCTCGAACAGGATCGACGGCTGCACGAGGCCCGAGGCGCCCTCGATGACGGCCCGGCCGGAGGCGAGGCCGTAGCGGATCCGCTCGGCCCGGATGACCTCGCCCCCCGAGTGAAGGACGACGTTGCCCTCGGCCAGGAGGTCCTTGGTCCCGACGTCGTACTCGACCCGGTCGGCGAAGAGGACGAGCTCGCCGTACCGGATCTCGACGTCGCCCGAGGCGAAGATCCGGTCCTTCGTCTGTTCGGAGCTCCGGGCCAGGATGCGGACCTCGGCGGGCCCGGCCGGCTCGGGCCGGGGAGCGGCGGGCGCGGTCGCCGCGGCCTGGGGGAATAGAGCGGCCGGGACGAGGGCCGCCGCCAGGGACAGGGCGGCGGCGGCGCGTCCCAGGATCGGCCGGAAGAGGCGGGGCTCCATCGCCTGTTATTTAGCACACCGCCGGGGCCGAAGCAAACGGGGCCCGGGAGCCGTCAGTCGCCGGGCGGCTCGTCCTTCATCTGTTTCCTGAGCGCCCGGAACAGGCTCAGCAGGCCGGAGGCGATGCCCAGGACGGTGAAGGCGAGCAGGAGCCAGGGAGCGGTGCCCAGCCGGCTGTCGAGGAAGCGGCCGAAGAACAGCCCGATGGCGATCGATGACGGCAGGACGAGGGCGATCGAGCTCAGCTCGGCCCATCGGGCGAATTCCGGCCGGCGGGGCTTGGGCGTCATGGCGCCCGGTTCCCGGCGGCGGCGCCGACCGCCTCGTCCCGGCTCCCGGTCCCGGACGCCCAGGCCCCGCCCTCGTTGACGATGGCGTTCCAGCCGAAGCCGAACCCGAACGCCAGCGAGAAGAGCCTGAAGAAGGCCTCGAACGCCCGCCCCTCGAGGCCGGCCTCGAAGCGGGGGAAGACGGTCAGGGTGAAGATGAGGCCGATGGCCAGGGCGGCCAGGGCCGACCAGAGATAGCGCCGGTCGAAGCGCCGGGCCTTGCCCTCCCGGACCTTCCGGAGCCAGGGCAGGGCCGTCCGGGCCAGGATGCCCAGAAAGAGGCCGGAGAACGTGACCAGGAATTCCGCGGACATGGCGTGCCTCCCTTCCGGGCGGGGGTCCGGCCCCGGGCCTATTCTCGGAGAGGGGCCCGGCGATGTCAAGGCGGCGCTCCCGCCCATTCCTTATATACGCGTCCTACCGGCGAACATCGGGACGTGCTATAATCCCGGCGTCATGAGGACCGAGGAGCCCGGCGCCTTCGAGGACCGCTTCCTGAGGCGGATCCCGTTCGAGATCGCCGGCCTCGCGGCCGTCCTGGCCCTGGCCGCCGTCCCGCTCTTCGACGCCCCGACCGGGCTCTTCTTCTTCGGCGGCGGGCTCCTCTCCGCGCTCGGCTTCGCCTGGCTCCGGCAGTCCCTGACCCGGTTCCTGGCCAAGGGCGCCCGGGGGGCGCGGCGCTCCGGCGTCGCCCTCTACGTCCTCCGGCTCGTGTTGATTTGCGCCGTCTTTTGGCTTATAATCCTCCTCTATCCGGAGAAGCTCCTCGCCTTCGGGGCGGGCTTCTCCACGGTCGTCCCGGTGTCCCTGGCCGAGGCCGTCCACGGACTTCTGCAGCTGAGACAATGGAAGGCTTAGAGCACAGCCTCTGGATCGTCGAGGCGTTCAACCGCGTCTTCGGCCGGCCGGTCGCCGCCGTCCTCGGCCTGGTCGGCGTCGAGGTCCCCGATCCCCGGCACGCCGTCCCCGACTACCTGGTCATGGTGCTCCTCGCCTTCATCGCCGTGGTCGTCCTCCTGCGGCTCCTCGCCCGCGCGCCGGCCCTCGTCCCGAGCCGCCGCCAGAGCGTCGCGGAGATGATCGTCCAGATGTTCGAGAGCGTCGTCGTCGAGGCCGTCGGCCCGGAGGGCCGCAAGTACGTCCCGGTCATCGGCACGGTCGGGATCTTCATCTTCGCCTGCAACATGATCGGCCTCGTCCCCGGCCTCATGTCGCCGACGAGCAAGCTCAACGTCACCGTCGGCTGCGCCCTGGTCGTCTTCTTCTACTACCACGCCCAGGGGGTCAAGTCCCAGGGGCTCCGGTACTTCAAGCACTTCCTGGGGCCCATCCCGGCCCTGGCCCCGCTGATGCTCCCCATCGAGCTCATCAGCCACTTCTCCCGGCCGGTGTCCCTGTCGATGCGGCTCTTCTGCAACATCTTCGCCGAGGAGCTGCTCATCCTCATCATGGCCTCGATCATCCCCTTCCTGCTGCCCCTGCCGTTCATGGCCGTGGCCATCTTCACCTCGGTCATCCAGGCCTACGTCTTCGTCCTGCTGTCCTGCATCTACATCGCGGGCGCCGTCGCCCATGAAGAAGAACACTCACATTAAAGGAGTTCCCCCATGTCCAAGAGAATGAAAGCCCTGGTCCTGATGGCCTTCGGCGTCGCCCTCATGGCCCTGCCCGCGCTCGCCCAGGAAGAGGCCGCCGTCGCCGGAGAGCTGGCCAAGCCCCGCGCCGACCTCTTCAAGCTGTCGCTCATCGTCGGCGGCGCCGTCATCAGCCTGGCGGTCATCGCCGGGGCGTTCTGCCAGTCCCGGGCCATCTGCTCGGCCTGCGAGGGGATCTCCCGCAACCCGGCCGGCGCGCCGGCCATCCGCGGCCTGCTCATCCTGGGCCTCGTCCTCATCGAGACCCTGGTCATCTACGCCCTGCTCATCACCATCATCATCCTGATGGTCCAGTGGGGGAAGTACATCTGAGGCCTCCCGGCCGAGGCCCCTCCGGACACCGCGTGGGATGACGCTCCCGGCGCTCCCGCTCGTCGCCGCGTCCTTCAGACGGTTCAAAGAGGACAAGTGTTGGACCTCGGCCGTCGTCATCTCCTATTTCTCGCTCCTCTGCGCCGTCCCGCTGGTCGCCCTGTTCTTCTGGGCGGCCAGCCGGTTCCTGGGCGACACGGAGATGGCCCTGCGCAGCCTCAACATCTTCACCGACGAGTTCTTCGCCCGGCTCGACCCGGGCTTCTTCAAAAGCCTGGGGAATCTCTCGGGCGCGGTGGGCCAGCTCGGCCTCTTCGGCATCGTCGGCTCGCTCGTCTCGGCCAGCTTCCTCTTCTCGAGCCTCATCGCGACGCTCAACCAGATCTTCCGGACGAAGTACCACCGGTCGTTCTTCTACAACCGGATGATCGAGTTCCTGGTGATGTTCGTCGTCGGCATCTTCATGCTCTTCTCGCTGGCCATGACGGCCGTCTGGACGGCCGTCGCCCGGACCCTGCGGGAGAGCGAGCTCGTCCGGTCCACCCTCGAGCCCGGCGCGGTCGACGCGGTCAACAACGTCTTCCTGAAGTACGTCATCCCCTTCGCCCTGACCTTCCTGATGATCTACATCCTGTACAAGTTCATCCCGGAGACCAAGGTCCGGACCCGGGCCGCGCTCGTCCCGGCGGCCGTCGCCGCCCTTCTCTTCGAGGTCTTCAAGCGGGCCTTCGCCTTCTACGTCGTCCACTTCTCGGCCGTCGGCATCGTCATGAACAAGCTCCTCCAGGGCACGCTGACCTCGATCATCTTCTTCCTGCTGTGGATCACCTCGTCGATGCTCATCCTGCTCTGGGGGGCGGAGCTCGCCGCCGTGCTCAACGAGAGGTATGAGGCGGCGGGCGCGGCTAAGTGAGGCCGGCGAGATAGCTCTGGACGGACAGGGCGGCGTGGACGCCCGTGCCGACGGCCGTGGCGATCTGCTTGGGGCAGGCGTCGGAGACGTCGCCGGCGGCGAAGACCCCCGGCACCGACGTCCGCATGCCCTCGCCGACCTTGACCTGCCCCCACTCGTTGAGCTCGAGGAAGCCCTCGACGAGCCCCGACTGCGGCCTCGTCCCGATCGAGACGAACAGGCCGGCCACGGGCAGGGACGAGGTCGAGCCGTCCCTGACGCTGCGGACCGTCACGGACTCGACCGCGGCCTCCCCCTCGACGCCGCAGACGACCGTATCGAAGAGGACGCGGATCTTGCCGTCGGCGGCGACCCGCTCCTGGTAGATCCTCTCGCCGCGGAACGCGTCCCGGCGGTGGACGAGGGTCAGGGTCCGGGCGAACCGGGTCAGGAAAAGGGCCTCTTTCAGGGCGTTGTCGCCGCCCCCGACGACGGCGATGTCGCGCCCGGCGAAGAAGGCCCCGTCGCAGGTGGCGCAATAGGACACGCCGCGGCCGGTCAGCCGCTCCTCGCCGGGGACGCCCAGGCGCCGGTAGGCCGAGCCCGTGGCCAGGACGACGGCCCGGGCCTCGCGCTCCCCCTTGTGGCCCTTGAGGACGAACCCGCGGCCCGCCCGGGCGATCGACAGGACCTCGTCGGTCTCGATCGCCGCGCCGAACGTCTCGGCCTGCCGGCGGAAGCCCTGCATCAGGTCGAACGGGGCGACCCCGTCGGGGAAGCCGGGGTAGTTCTCGACCCAGTCGGTGAGGAGGATCTGGCCGCCGGGCATCCCCTTCTCGAGGACGACCGTGGACAGGCGGGCCCGGCCCGTGTACAGCGCCGCGGCCAGGCCGGCCGGGCCGGCCCCGACGATGACGACGTCGCGGGCGGCGCCCATGGACGGCTCAGACGTGCTTGGCGATGAGCTCGGTCAGCTTGGCTTTGGGCACGACGCCGACGGCCTTGTCCATGACCTGGCCGCCCTTGAACAGGATCAGGGTCGGGATGGCCATGACGCCGTAGGTCTGGGGGGTCTGGGCGTTGTCGTCGACGTTCATCTTGACCACCTTGAGCTTGCCCTTCTGGGACTCCGCGATCTCGTCGACCACGGGGGCGATCATGTGGCAGGGGCCGCACCAGGGGGCCCAGAAATCCACGAGGACGGGGACGTCGGACTTGAGGACTTCGGCGTCGAACGTGGCGTCGGTCCCGGTGAGAATGGCATCGGACATCGGTATCTCCTGTCGGGGTGGTTCGTTATCGGAAGATCGCGTTCCATGATAGCCGCGGGGGCCGGCCATGTCAAACCGGCCCCTACCCGGCCCAGCCCAGCTTCTCCTTGACGAGGTCGTAATAGCTGCGCTTCGGCGACGTGACGAGCCGGAGCTCGAACGGGGCCCTGCGGACGTGGACGACGTCGCCGCTGACGAGCCCGCAGCCCCGCTGGCCGTCGAAGGTCAGGTAGACGTCCTCCCCTCCCGTCAGGAGCCGGATGCCGACCGACGAGGTCGACGGCACGGCCAGGGGCCGGAAGGACAGGGTGTGCGGGCAGATGGGCGTCAGGAGGACGGCCGGCACCCGGGGATGGAGGATGGGCCCGCCGGCCGAGAGCGAATAGGCGGTCGAGCCGGTCGGCGTCGAGACGATGAGGCCGTCGGCCTTGAGGGCGGCCACCTCCCTGCCGTCGATGGAGATCTCCAGGTCGATCATCCTGGACTTGGCGCCCTTGGTGACGACGACGTCGTTCAGGCAATAGGAGGCCGCGTCGGCCGTCCGGGCCTCGAGGAGCCAGCGCGGACTGATGAGGTCCGACTCGCCCGCCAGGAATTTCTCGAGGGTCGGAACGGCCTCGCTGACCGTGATCTCCGTCAGGAAGCCCAGCCGGCCCAGGTTGACGCCCATGACGGGCACGCCGGCCTGGGCGGCCAGGTGGGCGATGCTGAGGAGGGTGCCGTCCCCGCCCAGCACGACGACGAGGTCCGAGGCGGCGGGGACCGCCGCGCGCTCCGGTCCGCCGGGACGCCCGAGCCTGCGGGCCGCGGCGTCCTCGAGGACGCAGGCGATGCCCCGGCCCTCGAGGTGCTCGACCAGGATCTTCAGGATGCCCTCGACCGACGGGGCGTGCGGCTTGATGACGAAGCCGGCCTTGTTAACCTTGGTCATGGCTGACAGCCTCCTTGATCCAGGCGTTGAGGGAGTCGGCGCCGGGGCCGGCGCTCCCCTTCGCCCACCGGGCGAAGAACTCGACGTTGCCCTTCTGGCCTCGCGTCGAGCAGCGGACGAGGCCCTCGAGCCCGAACCCGAGCTCGCCGGCCCCCCCGGCGACCCGGGCCAGGACCGCGGCGTGGACCGCCGCGTCGCGGACGACGCCCTTCCGGCCGACGTCCTTCGGGCCGGCCTCGAACTGCGGCTTGATGAGCGCGACGAGGGTCCACGCCCCCGGCAGGGCCCTGAGCGCGGGCAGGATCTTGAGCACCGAGATGAACGAGACGTCCATCGTGACGATGTCCGGGACGTCGGGGATGTCGCCGGGGACGAGGGTCCGGGCGTTCTTCTCGACGGCGACGACCCGGGGGTCGCGGCTGAGCCCGTAGTCGAGCTGCCGGACGTCGACGTCGACCGCGTAGACCCGGGCCGCCCCGCGCTGGAGCAGGCAGTCGACGAACCCGCCCGTCGAGGCGCCGACGTCGACCGCGACCCGGCCGCGGACGTCGAGCCCGAAGCGGTCGAGGGCCTCGTCGAGCTTGAGCCCGCCGCGGCCGACGAAGGGGAGCGGGCGCGCGACCTCGAGCGGGGCGTCCGCGTCGAGGAGGTCGCCGGGCTTGAGGACGGGCCGGCCGCCGGACGAGACAAGGCCGGCCATGATCAGGGCCTGGGCCTTCTCCCGGCTCGGGGCCAGGGCCCGGCCGGCCAGGAGCTTATCCGCGCGTTCCTTCATCGCCGCCGCCGGAGAAGGGCGTCCGACAGAGCTCCCTGATCCGTCGGACCAGCCCGGGGACGTCGAGTCCGAGCGCGGCCCGGATCTCGTCGGACTTGCCCAGCGGATAGGGGCTCGCGGGAAGCCCGATGGCCTTGAACCGGACGCCGTAGCGGCCCTCGCGGTCGAGGAGCTCGCGCACGGCGCTCCCGGCGCCGCCTTCGACCACCCCCTCCTCGAGGGTGACGACCGTCCGCCCGGGCCCGGCGAAGCGGAGGATCATGTCCCGGTCGAGGGGCTTGACGAAGCGGGCGTCGACAACGGCGAAGGACGCGCCCTCCTTCTCCAGCTCCCGGGCCGCTTCGAGCGCCGGCTGGACCATGTTGCCGAAGGCGAACAGGAGGTCGCGCCCCTCCCGGAGGAGCTCGCTCCGCCCGAGGGGCAGGACCCGGAGCTCCCCGTCCAGGGGGACGCCCAGGCCCTTGGCCTTGGGGAAGCGCACCGAGGCCGGGTGCCCGTAGGCGAGGGCCGACCGGAGCATGTGCTGGAGCTCGTTCTCGTCCCGGGGGGCCATGACGATCATGTTGGGCATGGTCCGGAGAAAGGCGATGTCGTTGACGCCCTGGTGGGTCGGCCCGTCGTCGGGGACGACGCCGGCCCGGTCGAGGGCGAAGACGACGGGCACGTCCATCAGGCAGACGTCGTGGTAGACCTGGTCGTAGGCCCTCTGGAGGAAGGTCGAGTAGATGGCCACCACGGGCTTGAAGCCCGACAGGGCCAGGCCCGAGGCGAAGGTCACGGCGTGCTGTTCGGCGATGCCGACGTCGAAGAACCGGTCCGGGAGCTTCTCGGAGAACTCCCGGAGCCCCGTGCCCTCGCCCATGGCCGCGGTGACGGCCAGCACCTTGTCGTCCAGCCCGGCGACCTTGATCATGGCGTCGCCGAAGACGCTCGAGTACGACGGGCCCCACTCGCGGTTGAGCGGCTCGCCCGTGGAGACCTTGAACGGCCCGGCGCCGTGGAATTTCTCCGGATGGGCCCGGGCCGGCTGGTAGCCCTTGCCCTTCTGGGTCACGCACTGGATGAGGACCGGCCCGTCGTAGGCCTTGGCCGTCTCGAAGGCCTCGACGAGCGCCTGGACGTTGTGGCCGTGGACGGGGCCGATGTAGCGGATGCCGAGCTCCTTGAAGACGAGGCCGGGGAAGAGCGTCTTCTTGACCAGCTCCTCCAGGGCCCGGCCGGCCTTGATCACGGGCTGGCCGAGGCTCGGCACCCTCTTGAGGAGGGACTTGGCCTGGTCCTTCATCCGGATGTAGCGCTGGCCGGAGACGAGATAGGAGAAATACTTCGACCAGGCGCCGACGTTGATCGAGATGGACATCTCGTTGAAGTTGAGGACGATGATCAGCCGCTCGCGCAGGTGGCCGATCTGGTTGAGGGCCTCGAGGGCGACGCCGCCGGTCAGGCTGCCGTCGCCGACGACGGCGACGACGTGGTGGCCCCGCCCGGCCTTGTCCCTGGCCACGGCCATGCCCAGCGCGGCCGACAGGGCCGTCGAGGCGTGGCCGGTGTTGAAGGCGTCGTGCTCGCTCTCCTCGCGGCAGGGGAACCCGAGGATGCCGCCGCAGCGCCGCAGGCCGCCGAAGCGGTCCCGGCGCCCGGTCAGGATCTTGTGGGTGTAGCACTGGTGGCCGACGTCCCAGACGATCTTGTCGCGGGGCGAATCGAAGGCCAGGTGGAGGGCCAGCGTCAGCTCGACGACGCCCAGGTTCGAGGCCAGGTGCCCGCCGTTCTTGGCGACCGTCTCCAGGATGAGGGCCCGGATCTCCAGGGCCAGGGCGGAGAGCTCGTCGGGGGAGAGCCTGCGGACGTCGGCGGGCTCGCGGATGGAGTCGAGGATCTTGGCCATGGCCCCCCCGGCGGGATCAGTCGCCGCCGCCGCCCTTGCCCGCGTCGTCGTCCCCGGCGTCTTCGGGCTCGAAGTCCTCGGCCTTGAGGCCGCCCTTCCCGTCCTTGAGCAGGATCTCGACCTTGCGCTCGGCCTTGTCCAGCTCGCTCCGCAGGAAGCGGGACATCTTGACCCCCTTCTCGAACAGGGCCAGGGACTCGTTGAGCGAGATGCCTCCCTTCTCGAGCCTGGCCACGATCTGCTCGAGCTCGGCCAGGGCCTTTTCGAAGGTCAGGTTGGTCATGGGCCCTCCTTCAGGAATCGGGATTCGAGGAGCTTCTTGCGGTCGACGGATTCGACCCGGGCGGCGAATTCGCCCTTGTGGAACGACACGACGACGCGCCCGCCCGGGGCGACGTCCTCGATGCGGTGGGCCGGCCGCAGGCCCCCTTCCGTCCAGACGACGGCGTAGCCCTTCTTGAGGACGTCGAGCGGGCTCAGGGCGTGGAGGGCGGCCGAGAGCCGCTCCCAGGCCGCCCGGCGCTCCCCGACCGTCCGCCGCAGGACGGCCGCCAGCCGCTCGGCGGCGACGAGGGCGCCGCCCTTCTGCTCGGCGATGGCCTGCCGCTCGGACCGGAGGACGTTCCGGCCCCGCGTCTCCAGGTCGTCGATGCGGCGGGCCAGGTTGGCCAGCCGGACCTCGAAGTTCTGGAAGATGCGGTTGCGGGCCAGGCCGTCGACGCCGCTCCGGCGGTCCCGGATGTCGGAGCGGAGGAGCTCGCCAAGGCGGCGGGCCTGCTGCGCGATCCGCTCGGCGAACTGCTCCTCGGTCGCGATGACCATCTCGGCGGCCGCGGACGGCGTCGAGGCCCGGACGTCGGCGACGAAGTCGGCGATGGTGAAGTCGACCTCGTGGCCGACGGCGGAGATGACCGGGACCGGCGAGCGGGCGATGGCTCGGGCCACGGGCTCCTCGTTGAAGGCCCAGAGGTCCTCGATCGAGCCGCCGCCGCGGCCGACGATGAGGACGTCGATCCCCGGCCAGGCGCCCAGGGCGTCGAGGCCCTCGACGATCTCGGCGGCCGCGCCCTCGCCCTGGACCCGGACCGGGTAGATGACGACGCGGAGCCGGGCGTAGCGGCGCTCGAGGACGCGGAGGACGTCGCGAAGGGCGGCGCCGGTGGGCGAGGTGACGACCCCGATCGTCCGCGGCCGGAGCGGCAGCTTCCTCTTGCGCGTCTCGTCGAACAGGCCCTCGGCCCGGAGCTTCTCCTTGAGCTGCTCGAAGGCGAGCTGCAGGGCGCCCTTGCCCTTCGGCTCGACCTGGTCGACGTAGAGCTGGTAGTCGCCCCGGGGCTCGTAGACGCTGATCTTGCCCCGGCAGACGACCTTGAGCCCGTCCCTGACGTCGAAGGCGACCTTGCGGGCCGCCGACTGCCACATGACGGCCTTGATGACGGCCTTCTCGTCCTTGAGGCCGAAGAAGACGTGCCCCGAGGCGGCCCGCTTGTACCCGGAGACCTCGCCCTCGACCCAGACCTGGGGGAAGGCGACCTCGAGGGCCGTCTTGACGATCTCGGTGACCTCCGTGACCGTGTAGACGCGGTCCTTGATCACCAGCCCTTCAATCTTCGTGGCCACCGTCCTCCGCCAGGACCTCTCTCGTGATCGACAGGGCCTTGCCGGTCTTGGCGTCGACCCTGATGAAGACGCCGGACAGGAACAGGCCGTCGCGCGACGGCTCGAACCGCTGCGGCCGCGAGGTCAGGAACCTCTGGATGGCCTGCTCGCGGGCGATGCCGATGACGGCGTTGCGGCCGCCGGTCATGCCGGCGTCGGTGATGTAGGCCGTGCCCTTGGGCAGGACCCGCTCGTCCGCGGTCGGCACGTGGGTGTGGGTGCCGACGACGGCCGAGACCCGCCCGTCGAGGTGCCAGCCGAGGGCCTGCTTTTCGGAGGTCGCCTCGGCGTGGAAGTCGACGAGGATGACAGGCGTCTCGGCGCGCAGGCGCTCGACCTCCTCGTCGGCCCGCCTGAACGGGCAGTCCAGGGGCTCCATGAAGACCCGCCCCTGGAGGTTGAGGACGGCCGCCTTGACCCCGTCGGCCGCCTGGAAGACGTAGGAGTGCCGGCCGGGGTTGACGGCCGGGTAGTTGGCCGGGCGGAGGAGCCGGGGCTCGCGCTCGAGATAGGGCAGGGCGTCCTTCTTGTCCCAGATGTGGTTGCCCGAGGTCAGGACGTCGACGTGCATGAACAGGTCCTTGCCGATGTCCTCGGTGATGCCGCTGCCGCCGGCCGCGTTCTCGCCGTTGGCCACGACGAGCGACGGCCGGTGTTTTTGGACGAGCCCGGGCAGGAACTTGTCCATGGCCCGCCGTCCCGTCCGGCCGACGATGTCGCCGAGGAACAGGATGCCGAACTCATCGGGCATATTCGACCGCCCTCATCTCCCGGATGACGGTGACCTTGATCTGGCCGGGGTAATCGAGCTCGGCCTTGATCTTGGCCGCGGTGTCCTTGGCCAGCAGGGAGGCCCGGTCGTCCGAGATCTTCTGGCTCTCGACGATGATGCGGATCTCGCGCCCGGCCTGCAGGGCGAAGGCCTTGGAAACGCCCTCGAACGACGCGGCGATCTCCCCGAGCTTCTTCCGCTCCGGGGCCCTGGGCTCCTCCGCCGGGTAGCCCAGCGGGGTCATGG
>CAZFBC010000020.1:0-2766 GCA_964517245.1 uncultured Eubacteriales bacterium
GGTCAATAAGGATAAGCCACAGCATGGGGAATGGGATTTCAAGCTCGAGAAGGTTTGGGAGATCGGCAGCGCTGGAGCTGATGTTCTTGGCCTTCCCCAGGGAATGCTGGTTTCGGATGATGGGGTCCTCTATTTGAGCGATCAGGCGAATCGAATGGATCATATCTTTGGCCCCGACGGGGATTTCATCCGGTCTTTTGCGAAGAGGGGAGAGGGACCCGGAGAGGTTCAACGTCACGGACGGTTCTTCGTTGCCGACGGCAAGGTCATTATTCCCGATATGGGCCGCATCCATTATTTCACTGGAGAGGGTGACTATCTCACGACGGTCAAGAAAGATTGTGAGCCTCGCGCTTTCATCGATGAGAACAGATTGATCGATGCTCCTCTAACGGCTGTTTTTTTGCCGGATGGAAAGGGAAAGATCACCTTGTGTGATCTGAAGTCCGGCAAGGATACGGCCCTATCCGAATTTTCGGCTTTCGAGGGCGGGGTCGCTCGCGGCGGCGAAATGGTGATGGATGTGATCGTGCCGCTTTTTTCGCCCCTGATGGTCGTTGGCTATTCAGGGGATCGTCTCTACTGGGGCATGAGCGATCGCTACAAGATCAATGTCACGGATCTGGAAGGGAGGGATGTCACGTCATTCTCGGTAGACCGGAAAAAGACAAAGGTTTCCACGAGGGACAAAAGGGATTATTTCAACAAAGGCAACATGCCCGCGGATATGCTGAAACAGATCGTGGATAGCCTGCCCGATGAAGTGACGTGTTTTCATCGCATCGAAGTTCACAACAAGCTCATCTTCGTCTTTGTTCCGGAAATGGATCTCGATAATAAAATCCTTCGTATCAAACAGATCGACATATTCTCTCCGGACGGGAAGTATCTCTATAAGGCCCATCTGAAATTCGGAAAGAACCGAGCACATCTTTCTTCGCCGCTTCAGAACATGGTTATCACAAGCGACTTTCTCTACGCTGTTTTACAGGACGAAGAAGACAATGTTCGGGTCGCCAAGTACAAAATTTCTCTTCCGACTCTTTGAGAGGCCTCAGCCCCTAATATCGGTCCCGCAAAAAAGGGGACCTTTTTTGATCCCGGAGGGCGTGGGCGTGGATGGGACCCGGCGAGAAGAAAGAGGCCGGCGCGCTCTCTATTCCCCCACCTCGACCCAGGCCCCGCGCCGGTCCGATTCGACGGCGGCGTCGATAATGCACATCATCTCGTGGCCGGTCCGGAAGTCGGGGAAGGTCGCCTCGAAGGGCTTCCCGGCCCGCTTCGCCGCGACGGCCCCGTAGTAATCCCGGAAGAGGTTGAAGACCGCGTCGTGGTAGCCCATGGGGTGGCCGGTCGGCAGGGCCGCGTAGTGTCGCGTTCCCTCGGCCTGCAGGACCGACGACTCGTAGAAGGTTTCGTTGCCTCTCTCCCGGTGCCCGATCCAGAGGGCGTTGGGACGGACGTGGCTCCAGGCGTAGGATTCCTTGGAGCCGAAGACCTGGAGCTCGAGGTCGACCTTGCGGCCGGCCGCGGCCTGGCAGGTGGTGAAGCTCCCGCGGGCGCCATTCGAGAGCTTGAGGAAGAGCGAGGCGTAGTCGTCGAGGGCGATCTCGACCTCTTCGGTCCCGCCGGCCCGCCCCGCTCCGAAGGACAGGACCCCGCCCGTGGGCTTTTGCCGCTTCGGCAGGCAGGTGTGGAGCTCGGCCATGACCGCGACGATCTTCTGCCCGGTCATGAACTGGACGAGGTCGCACCAGTGGCTGCCGAGGTCGGCCACGACGTTGGCCTGGCCCGCGACCGCCGGATCGAGGCGCCACGAGTAGTCGGTCTCGTAGAAGAGCCAGTCCTGCAGGAAGTGACCGACGAAGGCCCGGACCTCCCCGAGGTCGCCCCGGCGGGCCCTCGCCGCCGCCTCCTGGACGACGGGGTAGTAGCGATAGCAGAAGTTGATGGCTGTCAGGGTTCCGTGTTTTTCGGCCAGAGCCAGGAGCTCCGCGGATTCCTTGGAGTCGAGGGCCAGCGGCTTCTCGGACAGGACCTCTTTCCCGGCCTTGACGGCCGCGGCGTTGATCTCGAAGTGGACGTTGTTCGGGGCGCAGTCGTGGACGACCTCGACCTCGCGGTCGGCGACGAGGTCCGCGGCCCTTTCATAGGCCCGCGGGATGCCGAACTTGCCCGCGGCCGCCCGGGCCAGTTCCCCGTTCGCATCGGCCACGGCCACGACCTCGACGCCGCCCAGGCGCCTCAGCATCTCGAGGTGGACGACGCCGATGTAACCCGTTCCGATGAGCCCGACCTTGATCGCTGTCATGCGTCCCTCCGTTCGAGAGACAGCATAATCCAAGGCGCGCTCCGAGGTAAAGAGGGCCCGGCGAGGCCCGGCCGATTGACATTTCGGGCGAATCGGCGGAATATGGGCGAACAAAGGAGAGCCATCATGAGATCTTTATACGTAGCCCTGGCCGCCGTCGCCGTCATCGCCGTTGTCGCCGGGTTGAGCGTCTGCGCCGCCCCGTCCCAAGAGACCGAGGACCTGAGCAAGGCCTACGGGCTCGAATTCGAGACCGGGCAGGTCGACGACTGGTCGCCCTCCGGACTGACGTCGCTCGGCGACGGCCGGGTCCGGCTGGTCGTGGGCGTCAACGACGGCGGGTGCATCGCCAAGGAGACCGTGACGGTCAAGGCGGTCGAGACCTCCGACAAAGGGACCACCCTGCACGTGCTGTACACGCTCGACGGGCAGCCCTGCAAGGCGCTGTTCAAGAG
>CAZFBC010000020.1:2866-11348 GCA_964517245.1 uncultured Eubacteriales bacterium
CCCTGCACGTGCTGTACACGCTCGACGGGCAGCCCTGCAAGGCGCTGTTCAAGAGGGAGATGAAGGCGACCCTGCGGCTCCCCAAGCCCGGCACCTACCGCATCAAGCTCTGGATCAACGAGCTGTTCCACGACCAGGGCGAGATGCTGCGCTGGGAGAAAGAGATCACGATCTAGCGCGGTGATGGCCCATCAGACCGCGAAGACAGGCTATCGGGAGCTGGTCGAGAGGCTCAACCGGTTCCCCCAGGGGGCGCCGCCGGCCCCCCTCCTCTACGAGATACTCAAGGTCCTGATGAGCGAGAAGGAGGCCGCGCTCCTCGCCCTCGTCCCCATCAAGCCGTTCACGGTCCGGACGGCGGCCAGGGCCTGGAAGACCGGCCTGACTGAGGCCCAGAAGACGCTGGACGCCCTGGCGGGCCGGGCCCTGCTCATCGACGTCGAGGGGCGAAGGGGCCGCCACTACACCCTGCCGCCGCCCATGGCCGGCTTTTTCGAGTTCTCGATGATGCGGCTCCGCGGCGACGTCGACCAGAAGCTCCTGGCCGAGCTGTATTACCAGTACGTCACCGTCGAGGAGGACTTCATCAAGGCCCTGTTCACCGAGGGGGAGACCCAGCTCGGCCGGGTGTTCGTCAACGAGGCGGTCCTCTCGAGCGAGAACGCGCTCCACGTCCTCGACTACGAGCGGGCCGGCGAGGTCATCCGGACGGCCTCCCACCGGGGCATCGGGCTCTGCTACTGCCGTCACAAGATGGAGCACGCGGGCCACGCCTGCGACGCCCCGCTCGACATCTGCATGACCTTTAACAACACGGCCGCCTCGCTCGTCTCGCACGGCTACGCCCGGGCCGTCGACGTCGCCGAGGGGTTGGCCCTGCTCGACGAGGCCCGGGACCGAAACCTCGTCCAGTTCGGGGAGAACGTCAGGAACCGGGTCAGCTTCATCTGCAACTGCTGCGGCTGCTGCTGCGAGGCCATGATCGCCCAGCGGCGGTTCGGCCTCCTGAACCCCGTCCACACCACCAACTTCCTGCCCGTCGTGGACCGCGAGGCCTGCAACGGCTGCGGCGAGTGCGCGGCCATCTGCCCCGTCGAGGCCATGACCCTGGTCTCGGCCAACGACCCCCTCCATCCCAAGAAGAAGACGGCCAAGGTCGACGAGGGGATGTGCCTCGGCTGCGGCGTCTGCGTCCGGGTCTGCAGGACGAAGGCGCTCGGGCTCGTCTCCCGGCCCGAGCGGGTCATCACGCCGCTCGACTCGGTCCACAAGGCCGTCCTGATGGCCGTCGAGCGGGGCAAGCTCCAGAACCTCATCTTCGACAACCGGGCGCTGGCGAGCCATCGGGCGATGGCTGCCATCCTCGGCGTCATCCTCAAGCTGCCGCCGCTCAAGCAGGCCATGGCGAGCAAGCAGATGAGGTCGCGCTACCTCGAGGCCCTGATCGCCCGGCTCAAGCCCTGAGGCCGTCCGATAGGCGGACCGCGCAGGCTCAACCGCGGCGGGGTCAAAAAAGCACCCCACCCCGCGGGGGGTGGGGCCAGGAGGTAGAATGAAGCTCGCGCTCTTAGATCAGAAGCCGATGCCGACGAGGACGGAGAAACCCTTGTTCTTGACCGTCTCGCCTTCGACGGTGTCCGCCGCGATGTTGGTCAGGCCCATGTGGTAGCGGCCGTCGATGCTCAGGGCGATCCCGGCCATCTTGAAGTCCAGCCCGCCGCCGAACACCGCGGCCCAGGCGGTCTTTTCGAACATGTCGTCGATATCGGTGTCCTCGATCCCCGTCATCCGCCCCGTGGCGTTGAGCAGGACGCCGAGCGACGGGCCGGCGAAGAGGACCGGACGGACGGGGCCGACCGGCAGGATGTTGAGCTTGAGAAGGATCGGGATCTCGACGTAGTCGAGCAGGTACTCGATCTTGTTGGCCTCGTCGATCTCCCACATCGTCCCCCGGCGGGAATAGAGGATCTCGGGCTCGATCCCGATGAGGCCGAAGCTCAGGGAGAAATAGACGCCTCCGGTCAGGCCCTTAAGGGTGCCGAAGGGCGGCATTTCGGGGACGGCGGGGCTGACGGCGATGTTGGCCAGGTTGAATCCCCCCTTGAGGCCGAAGTTGACCCCGGCGGTCAGGTCCCGCGGGACGACCGCGGCGGCGAAGAGAAGGGCCAAGGACACGATCAGAAATCTTTTCATGAGAGCCTCCTAAACTTGTCTCTGTCGACATTATTATACTCCGCCCTCCGTGGGGGCAATCATCATTTCAGGGGTTATCGGGGGTGAGATTGGGCCCGCGGGCCTCACCCCGAAAGGGGAGGGGGCGGGGAGCGGTTGACCGCTTTCGAGCCTCCGTGTTATAAACCGGAGAGGAACCCCATGAAAAGACGCGAGTTCGCGAGGATCGCCGGCCTGACGGCCCTGGGGCTTCCGCTCGCCGCGCGGACGGTCCGGGGTCCCCGCACGGAAGGGCGGCCGAACATCCTCTTCATCATGGCCGACGACCATGCCTCGCAGGCCATCGGCTGCTACGGCAGCCGCGTCAACAGGACCCCCCACATCGACCGGATCGCCAGCGAGGGCGCTCGATTCGACAGCTGCTTCTGCACGAACGGCATCTGCGCCCCGAGCCGGGCGGTCATCCTCACCGGCAAGCACAGCCACCTCAACGGCGTCCGCGACAACGAGGCCGTGTTCGACGGCGGCCAGCCGACCTTCCCCGCGGCCCTCCGGGCGGCGGGCTACGAGACGGCGCTCCTCGGCAAGTGGCACCTCAAGAGCGACCCGACGGGCTTCGACCGCTGGGCCATTCTCCCGGACCAGGGGGACTACTACAATCCCGACCTCATCGTCGACGGGGCCCGGGAGCGCCGGCCCGGCTACGTCACCGACATTTTGACCGATATGGCCGTGGATTTCCTGGAAGCGCGCCGGGACCCCGCCCGGCCGTTCCTCCTGATGCTCCACCACAAGGCCCCTCACCGCAACTGGCAGCCGGCCGAACGGCACCTGACGCTCTACGACGGCGCGGAATTCCCCGAGCCGCCGACCCTGCGGGACGACTACGCGACCCGCACGCGGGCCGCCGACGAGCAGGAGATGACGATCCGGGACCACATGACCCTCGAATCGGACCTCAAGCTCGGCCCGCCGCCCGGGAGGCTCGACGAAGGCCAGAGAGCGGCCTGGGAACGGGCCTACGGCCCCAAGCGCGAGGCCTTCCGGAATGCCGATCCCTCCGGCGACGGCCTCCTCCGCTGGAAGTACCGCCGCTATCTCCAGGACTACCTCGGCTGCGTCGCTTCCGTCGACGAGGGCGTCGGCCGGGTCCTCGACGCCCTCGACGCGACGGGCCTCGCCGCGAACACCCTGGTCGTGTACACCTCCGACCAGGGATTCTTCCTGGGCGAGCACGGCTGGTTCGACAAGCGCTTCATGTACGAGGAGGCCCTGCGGATGCCCTTCGTCGCCCGCTTCCCGGGCCGCATCGCGCCGGGGACGGTCAACGGGGACATCGTCTCCAACCTCGATTTCGCCCCGACCTTCCTCGACGTCGCCGGCCTCGGCAAGCCGGCCGCGATGCAGGGCCGGTCGTTCCGGCCCCTCCTGCTTGGGCGGCGCGTCGCCGGTTGGCCCGCGTCTCACTACTACCACTATCATGAGTTCCCCGCCGTCCACATGGCCAAGCGCCACTACGGCGTCCGGACCAAGCGTCACAAGCTCATCCACTTCTATCACGACATCGACGCCTGGGAGCTCTACGACCTCGAGCGGGACCCGTTCGAGCTCCGCAACGTCCACGGCGACCCGGGCTACGCGGCGGTCCGCCGGGACCTCGAATCGGAGCTGGAACGCCTGAGGGCCTTCTACCGGGACCGGGAGCCCGCCGGGACGAAGTGACATGGACCTTTACGCCCTGGCCGAGCTCGTCGTCGTCCTGGCCGCCTCGGTCCTCATCATCTTCGTCTCGCACAAGCTGAGGCTGCCCGCCGTCGTCGGCTTCCTGCTGACGGGCGTCCTGATCGGGCCCGGAGGCCTGTCCCTCGTCAGGAACACGGCGACCGTCCACATCCTGGCCGAGGTCGGCGTGGTCATGCTCCTTTTCACCATCGGCCTGGAGTTCACTCCGGCCCGGCTCCGGCGCATCCAGCGTGATTTCTGGGCCGGCGGCGGCCTCCAGGTGTCGCTGACGACGGCGGCGACGGTGATCGTCCTCGCCTCTCTGAAGGTCTCCTTCCGCGAGGCCCTGTTCTACGGATTCCTGGTCTCGCTGAGCAGCACGGCCGTCGTGCTCAAGATCCTGGCCGACCGCGGCGAGACGGACTCTCCCCACGGCCGGATCTCCCTCGGCGTGCTGATCTTCCAGGACGTCGCCATCGTGCCCATGATCGCCCTCGTCCCGGTCCTGGCCAACGCCGGGAGCGTCTCGGTGGCGGCCATCGCCCTGCGCTTCGTCCTGAGCGCGGCCGCCATCGCGGCGGTGTTCTTCCTGGCCCGCACCCTCATGCCGCACGTCCTCAACCTCGTCGTCAGGACCCGCATCCGGGAGGTCTTCCTCATCGCCACGCTCTTCCTCTGCCTGGGCATGGCCCTGCTGACCTCTTCGCTGGGCCTCTCGCTCGCCCTCGGCGCCTTCCTGGCCGGGGTGCTCCTCGCCGAGTCCGAATACAGCCACCAGGTCGTCTCCGACATCCTGCCTTTCAAGGACGTCTTCAACAGCCTGTTCTTCATCTCCGTCGGGATGCTCCTCGACGCGGGGGCGGTCTGGCGGTTCCTGCCGACCGTCCTCGGGCTGGCCGGCGCCGTGCTCCTGCTCAAGGCTCTCGTGGTCGTCCTGACCGTCGTCGTCCTCGGCTACGGGGCGCGCGTCGCCGTCATGGCCGGGCTGGCCCTGGCCCAGGTCGGGGAATTCTCCTTCGTCCTGGCCGGCGTCGGCCGGACCAACGGCTTCCTCGAAGGCGACGTCTACCAGGCCTTCATCGCCTCCTCCATCCTGACCATCCTGGCCACGCCCCTGCTCATCCAGGCGTCGCCGGCCCTGGCCGAGCGCGGGGCCAGGCGCTTCCGATGGAGGAAGAGGTCCGGCGAGGGGGCCGCCGGGGCCGGCCGGGCCTTCGAGGACCACGTCATCATCGCCGGATTCGGCCTCAACGGGAGGAACCTCGCCCACGTGCTCAAGGAATCCGGGATCGGCTACGTCATCCTCGAGCTCAACCCGGTCACCGTGCGGGAAGCCGCGGCGGAGGGGGAGCCGATCATCTTCGGCGACGTCTCCAGCCGGACCATCCTCGAGGAGGCGCGCGTCCGGACGGCCAAGGGCGTCGTCTTCGCCATCTCCGACCCCCTCGTCGCCCGGCGCGGGGTCAAGGTCGTGAAGGAGCTCAACCCGGCGGGCTTCGTCATCGTCCGGGCCCGCTACGCTTCGGAGATCGACGAGCTCCTCAAGCTCGGGGCCGACGACGTCATCCCCGAGGAGTTCGAGACCTCGATCGAGATCTTCACCCGGGTCCTCGAGAAGTTCCACATCCCGCGCAACCTCGTCGAGGCCCAGGTCAAGGTGCTGCGGGGCGAATGCTACGGGATGCTGCGTGGCGCCTGCGCCGTCCGGCCCGTCACCGAGAGGATCGCCGACCTGCTGGCGGCGGGAACGGCCGAGACCTACTTCGTCGCCAAGGGCGGCTGGCCGGCCGGCCGGACCCTGGGCGGGCTCGACCTGCGCGGCCGGACCGGGGCCACCGTCATCGCCGTCGTCAGGGGCGAGGAGTCCTTCGCCAGCCCCGGCGCGGAGTTCGAGGTCCGGGAACAGGACACCCTCATCCTGGTCGCCAGCCACAGGGACATCGACCGCGCCTTCCGCTACCTCACGGCCGGCGAAGCGGAGCCGCCCGGGACTCCGGGCGGAGGTCTCTAGCGTGGCCGCCGGGCCGCCGGGCCCCTGGCCGGCCATCCTGCTCGTCGGGCCGACGGGCTCGGGGAAAACCCCGCTCGGCGAAGAGCTCGAAAGACGCGGGTTCCACGGCCGGCGCTGCGTCCACTTCGACTTCGGCGCCGAGCTCAGGGCCGCGGCCGCGGCGCCGGAGGGAGCAAGCGGCCTCGCGGCGGGAGACCTGGCCGCGATCCGGGCCTCGCTCGCGACGGGGGCCCTGTTCGAGGACCGGGATATGCCGCTGATCATCAGGCTCCTGGACCGTTTCATGGCCGCGAAGGCGATGCCCCCCGGCTCGCTTCTCGTGCTCAACGGCCTGCCGCGGCACCGGCGCCAGGCCGAGGGCCTCGAGGGTGTCGTGGCGGTCGAGCGCGTGGTCTCCCTGGAGGCCGGCGCGGCGGTCATCGCGGAGAGGCTCCGCCTCGACCCCGCCGGCGACCGCGCCGGGAGGGCCGACGACGGGCCGGCCGCCGTGGCCGGGCGCCTGGCCGAATTCCGGAAGAGAACGCTGCCGCTTATCGGCCACTACCGTGAGCGCGGCGTCCCGGTCACCGTCATCGAGGTGACGGCCGCGATGTCCGCCCCGGAGATGGCCGAAAAATTCGGTTGACAGCCCCGCCGCTCCAATCATACATTCATTCGTGTTTCGGACTCTGATGAAGAGGAGATCCCCATGACGCCTTCACGCTCGAAGAGATTCGCCGGACGCTCGCTCGTTCTCGTCCTGGCCCTCGCCGCGGTTTTCACCGTTCTCGCGGCGCGCCCCGACAACGCCCCTCTCGGCGCCGCGGCCAAGGCCTGGGTCGAGGACCCCGAGAGCTGCACGTCGATCGAGGTCGGGCGCCTGGCCACGACCGACGGATCGGTCATCACCTGCCACACCTGCGACGGGCCCTACCGCCAGTGGGTCAACATCGTCCCGCACCAGAAGTGGCCCGACAAGTCGACGAACAAGATCTTCTCCGGCAAGATGCACACGGAGACGCCGGCCGACCTGCGCGGCATCGTCCAGACGGGCGAGATCCCCCAGGTCCCCGAGACCTACCGCTTCCTCAACACCGCCTACCCGGCGATGAACGAGCACGGCCTCGTCATCGGCGAGACCACGATCGGCGGCCGCCGCGAGCTCGTCAACAACGAGGGCATGTTCATGATCGAGGAGCTCGAGAGGGTGGCCCTCGAGCGCTGCAAGACGGCCCGCGAGGCCATCCGGCTCATCGGCCAGCTGGTCAAGGAATACGGCTACGGCGACTTCGGCGAGTGCATCACCATCGCCGACGGCAAGGAGATCTGGCACTTCGAGATCATGGGCGCCGGCCCGCTCGAGAAGGGCGCCGTCTGGGCGGCCGTCCGCATCCCCGACGACCACGTCGGCATATCGGCCAACATCCCTCGCATCGCCGAGATCGACCTCAAGAAACCCGACTTCTACATGGCCTCCGAGAACGTCTTCCAGCTGGCCCAGGACATGGGCTGGTGGGACCCCGCCGGCGGCAAGCCGTTCAAGTTCTGGGAGGCCTACAACGGACGCCGGCCGTTCTCGACCCGGGAGTTCTTCGTCCTCAGCACCCTGGCTCCGGGGCTCAAGCTGACCATGGACCTGGCGGAGCTGCCGTTCTCGGTCAAGCCCGAGAAGAAGCTCTCGGTGCGCGACGTCCTGGCCATCTACCGCGATCCGTACGAGGGGACCGACCTCGACATGACCAAGAACCTCATGGTCCCCCGTCCCCAGCCGAGGCAGAGGCCCGGCGCGGCCCCCGCCGAGCCCCCGCCCGCGCCGCAGATGTTCAAGAGCCCGGCCGCGAGCGCCTGGATGTCCCGGGACATGATGAACCTCATCAACGGCCTCCAGCCGGCGACGGACGCGCCGCGGATCCTGCCCCAGCGGACGATCCCCATCTCCGCCTGCGCCTACGCGACCGTCCTCCAGGTCAGGGGCTGGCTGCCGCCCGCGGTCGGGGCCGTCTGCTGGTTCGCCTTCGACAACCCGGCCATGAGCGCCCGCATCCCCATCTTCGCCGGGACGACGGAACTGCCGCCGGGGTTCGAGATCTGCGCCCAACACCGCTTCCGACTGGACTCCGCGGCCTGGGCCTTCCGGAGGGCCAACCGTCTCGCCACCCTGAAGTGGGGCGTGACCCGCAAGACGGTCGAGGCGGCGATCGCGGAGTTCGAGGACAAGGCCTTCGCCGACCTGCCCCTGATCGAGAAGAAGGTCCAGGATATCCTGGCCAGCAAGACGCCCGACAAGGAGCCCTTCACCGTCGAGCAGTACCTGACCAAGTACACCAACGACACGGCCCGCGCCGCGGTTCAGAAGTACCTGGAGCTCGGCGACAAGTTCTGGATGCTCATCGCGATGAGCATCTAGAGCGAATACTTGAAGAGGTTCATTCCGGACGGGAGCTTGGCCCGGTCCCTGTAGATGTCCCAGTAATAGGCCTTGGCCTCGGCCAGCTTGGCCCAAAGCGGGTGCGCCGTGTCGGGGACGTGGGTCGCCGTCACGGCGTTCGCCTCGTCGACGCAGAGGAGCTTCTGGCAGCGGTTCATGATCCCGGCCGT
>CAZFBC010000020.1:11448-13098 GCA_964517245.1 uncultured Eubacteriales bacterium
GGGAGGTGGGTCCGGTCGTCGAGGAACAGGGCCGCCGCGGCCTGGGGGTCGACGTCCTTGGCCGATTCGAGGGCCTTCAGGCTGATGAGGTAGTTGATGCCGAGCTTGAGCCAGCCGGTCTTGTTCAGGCTGACGGCCCGGACCATGTGGGGGACGACGACGCCGGAGAACGGCTCGCCGAGGTAGTTGTCGTAGCTGCAGAAGACCGCCCGGACGGAGGGTTGGCCGGGGAAGGTCACCCCCATCGACTGCTCCTCGTCCACCGTGAACGGCCGGAGATAGCCCTGGGCGCCCTCGGCGGCCATCTCCTCGAGGAAGCCCCGGATGGCCGGGTCCTTGAAGAACTGGTGGATGATGAGGCTCTCGAGCTCCTCGACCGACGGGATGAGGCCGGCCTGGCCGCGGCTCAGGTTGAAGGCCATCCCCCGCCTGAGCCTCTCGAGGTTCTTGTGCCAGTTGAGGAAGCGGACCTCGAGGCGCCCGCCCTCGCCCTTGCTGCAGAAGAAGCGGACGCCTTCGAAGCAGAGGCACGACGCGTAGAAGGTCGAGCGCGACACGGCGTACACCTTGGCGTCGGACTCGAGCAGGTCGAGCTGCTTCTCGTTCAGGAGATAGCGCATCTGGCGGGGGGCCCATTTCACGCCTTCGAACTTGGCCATGGGAATGTTCCTTTCTCGGGGCCGGTCCGGCCTACTTGACGACCGGCTTGAGGTGTTCGATGAAGTATTCGACCCGGCTCTCGCCGTAGCGCGGGAACATGATGCCGTGCTGCTGCTCGGGGTAGACCATCAGGTCGAACTTCTTGTTCTCCTTGAGCAGGGCCTGGACGAGCTGGGTGGTGTTGCCGGGGTGGACGTTGTCGTCGACCGCGCCGTGATGGATGAAGAGCTTGCCCTTGAGGTTCTTGGCGTAGGTCAGGCAGGAGCCCTTGTCGTAGCCCTCGGGGTTGTCCTGGGGCCGGCGCATATAGCGCTCGGTGTAGATCGAGTCGTAGTTCCGCCAGTCGGTGACGGGCGCCCCGGCGACCCCGACGTGGAAGACGTCGGGCTCCTTGAGCAGGGCGATGCAGGTGAAGTAGCCGCCGTAGGAGTGGCCGAAGACGCCGACCCGCGTCGTGTCGACATAGGGCCTCTGCCCCAGCGCCTTGACGAAGGCGACGTGGTCCTCGAGCTCGACCTGGCCGAGCTTCATGTAGTGGAGGTTCTGGAAGGCCTTGCCGCGCCCGGAGACGCCGCGGTAGTCGCAGACGGCGACGAGGAAGCCGAGCTGGGCCAGGGCCTGGCTTCCGTCCGACATGTTGTAGCGGTTGGTGACGCCCTTGGAGCCCGGCCCGCCATAGACCGAGAGGACGAGGGGGTACTTGTCGTTCGGGTCGAAGTGGGCCGGGAAGTAGAGCAGCCCGTCGAGGTCGTACGTCCCGTCGGCGGATTTGAACAGGAAGTGCTCGGGCTTGACGAGCTTGAGGTCGAGGAACTCCTGCGCGGGGGCCGATTCGCTGACGACCCGGACGAGCTTGCCGTCGGCCCGGTGAAGGGTCGTCTTCGGGTGCGCGTCGAAGCTCGAGAAGGAGTCCGTGTAGAAGTCGAACGCGGGGGAGTAGCTGAGCGCGTGCGAGCCCGGCTCCCGGGTCATCCTGGTGTAGCCCGTGCC
>CAZFBC010000020.1:13198-17046 GCA_964517245.1 uncultured Eubacteriales bacterium
CCCGTGGCCGGGTCGGCGGCGAAGACCTCGACCCTGTTCTGGAGCCGGTTGAGCCGGTGGTAGGTGAACTCGCGGCCGTCGTTCGTCCACTGGCCTCGGTAGAGGTAGACGTCGAGGTCGTCGCCCGTCTCCAGGCGGACGATCTTCTTGGTGGCGACGTCGACGGCGAACAGCCGGACGATGGGGTTGTTGCCGCCGGGCTTGGGGTAGCCCAGGAGCTCGAAGCGGGGGATGGGCTGGACGTCGTGGACGATGGGGTACTTGGTGACCGGCTTCTCGTCGAACTGCATGAAGGCGATCATTTTCGAGTCGGGCGACCACCAGAAGGCCTGGTACTGCCCGAGCTCCTCGGGGTAGACCCAGTCGGGGAAGCCGTTGCGAAGGTCCTCGGTCCCGTCCGCGGTCAGGGCGGTCTCATTGCCGTCCAGGTCCTTGACGAAGAGGTTGTAGTCCCGAGTGAAGGCCCGGCGCTTGAGGTCGGGCGACAGCACGTCGCCGTAAGCCCGTCCCCGGACGCCGACGATGGAGCGCTCCGGCTCGTAGGAGACGAGCTTCGCGGAGGCGAGGTCGTAGAGGAAGACCTTGTTGAAAGCCTGGAACTGGATCTTCTTACCGTCGTCGAGGTACTGGAACCGGTTGAAGAAGAGCTTGACCTCCTGGCGCCCGGTCATGGCGTTGACCGCGGCCAGGATCTTGGCGTCGTCGAAGAGGGGCGTCTTCTCGCCGGTCAGGAGGTCGGTCCGCTTGAACGTCCCGTCCTCGAAGGCGTAGGTGCCCTTTCCGTCGGGGGTCCAGGCGATGCCGCCCGGGGCGCCGCGGAGGCCGCCCATCATGCGACGGCCCTCGCGCTGGAGCTTTTCGTAAAGGGCCTTGCCGACGATACGCTCCTGGGCGAAGGCCTGTCCGACGAGCAGGACCGCCAGGAGGAGCCCGACGAAGGCCGCCGTTCTTTGAGGCTTGGTCATGGTGTCTCTCCTTATCCTACGAGCAGATGAGGCTCGCGGGATTTTGGCATGATACGGGAAGGCCTATTCTATTCAACGGGCCCGTCCGGGTCAACCGGTTAACCGGCCGACGGCCTCGAGGAAACGGTCGACCGCGGCGGCGTTGTCGTAATGGGCGAAGCTCGCCCGGCAGATGCCCTCCGGCCGGCCGAGGTGGCGGACGACGGCGGCCGAATAATGATTGCCGTCAGCGATCTGGATCGCGGCCTCTGCCCAGAGCCGGCGCTTCGTCTCCGTAGCCGTCTGTCCGGCGACGTCGAAGGCGAACGTCGGGACGCGCTCGCCGCAGCGGGCCGGGTCGGCGACGCCGAAGCAGCGGAAACGGTCCGGGTCCAGCCCGAGGAAGCCCTCGAGGACGCGGCGGCTGAGGCCCTTCTCGTACTCGGCGATGGAACCCATGACCGTCCGGAACCGGGCCGCCGCGTCGGCCGGCTCGGCGGCCGGTCCGGCGACGAGGTCCGCGAGCCAGAGCAGGTAGCTCAGGGCGGCCTCGAGCGCGGCCAGGGAGGCGTTGTTGAGCATGCCCGCCTCGAGCTTGCCCGGCGCGGCGTCCTTGTTCGTCGCGACGCGATAGGGCCGGAGCTTTTCGAGAAGATCGGCCCGGCCCCAGAGGACGCCGAGCATCGGCCCGAAGACCTTGTAGCCCGAGAAGACGAGGAAATCGACGCCGGTCTCCCGGACGTCGATGACGCCGTGCGGGGCCTGATGGACGGCGTCGACCGCGACCAGGCATCCGGGGGCCGCCCGGCGGACCTCGGCCGCGACCTCCTTCAGGTCGACGACGGAGCCCGTGCCGTTCGAGGCGGAGGTGAGGGCGACGAGGCCCGTCCGGGCGTCGACGACGGAGAGGAGGTGCCCGACGTCCAGCGTACCCTCGGCGGTGACGCGGGCCCGCCTGACCTCCGCGCCCAGCCCTTCTCCCCAGACGGTCTCCCAGGGCGAGACGTTGGCCATGTGGTCGAGGTCGGTGACGACGATGTTCGCGTTCGGTGCGAGGACGCCGCGCAGGCCGTAGGCCAGGGTGAAGAGCGCCGAGGTGGCCGACTGGTGGAAGCTGATCTCCCGGCCTTCCGCGGCATGGAGGAAGCCGGCGACGAGGTCCCGGACGCGCTCGTGGAGGGCCGCGGTCTCCGATTCCCCCGGACAGACAACGCCGGGCATGGGGTTGAGACGGCCCTGGGCGTCCCGGGCGGCCTCGGCGGCGGCGTCCACGGTCAGGCTTCCGGCGCCGGTGTTGAGGTAGATGCGCGGGTTGCCGAGGGCGTCGCGGTCGGCCATGGGGAACCGGGCCCGGACCTTGGCGTTCAGGTTTTCCAGCGGGTGGGCGGGACGGCGGACGTTCATCGCATCTCCTTGGTTCGACCGGACAAATGTAGTCGAAGCCGGACCGGATTTCAACCCGCTTCCCGGGAATGCCCGCATCCGGGCATTGACACGGTCCCCCGCGGTGGATTATGACTTCCCGTTGAGGAGTGAAGCCATGAAGAGAACCGTCGCGACCGCCGCCATCGCCCTCGCCCTGTCCGCGGCCTTCGCCGGGTGCAAGCCCGAAGCCGCGCCCGAATGGAAACCCGTCGGAGGACGCATCGTGACGCGCTGGGCCGCCGAAGTCGGACCCGACTCGGTCCTGCCCGAGTACCCCCGGCCGCAGATGGTCCGCGGGCCTTGGCTGAACCTCAACGGCCTGTGGGACTACGCCGTCGTCGCCAGGGAGGCCGGAGAGCCCGAAGATTGGGACGGACGGATCCTCGTCCCGTTCGCCGCCGAGTCGGCCCTGTCGGGCGTCGGCAAGCCGGTCGGCGCCGCCAAGGCCCTCTGGTACCGCCGGACGGTCCGTGTCCCGCGCGACTGGCGCGGCGGCCGGGTGCTGCTGCACTTCGGGGCGGTGGACTGGGAGAGCACGGTCTGGGTCAACGGGCGGGAGGCCGGAACGCACCGCGGCGGCTACGACCCGTTCACCTACGACATCACGGAGCTGCTGAAGCGCGGAACGAAGCAGGAGATCGTCGTCCGCGTCCTCGACCCGACCGACGAGGCGAACAGCCCGATCGCCCGGGGCAAGCAGGTCATGAAGCCGCACGGCATCTTCTATACGGCGGTGACCGGGATCTGGCAGACGGTCTGGCTCGAGCCCGTGCCGAAAGCCTATATCGGCCGCTTGAGGACGACGCCGGACCTCGACCGGGGGACGCTCGCGGTCGAGGCCGGTCTCGCGGGCGACGCGACCGGGACGACGGTCTTCGTGACGGCCGCCCGGGAAGGGGCCGTCGTCGCGGAAGCCGAGGCCCCCGCGGGCGCGGCGGCGGTCCTGGAGATCGCCCGGCCGGAGCCCTGGTCGCCCGAGAACCCCGTTCTCTACGACATCAGGGCCGTTCTCAGGAAGAACGGGCGGGCGGTGGACGAGGTGGGAAGCTATGCGGGGATTCGGAAGATCTCTCTCGGCAAGGACGCTCGCGGCTTCACGCGCCTCTTCCTCAACAACGAGCCGCTCTTCCAGCTCGGTCCCCTCGACCAGGGCTGGTGGCCCGACGGGCTCTACACGGCGCCGACCGACGCCGCCCTGCGCTACGACCTGGAGGTCATCAAGGCCCTGGGCATGAACATGCTCCGCAAGCACGTCAAGGTCGAGCCCGACCGGCTCTACTACTGGTGCGACAGGCTGGGGCTGCTCGTCTGGCAGGACATGCCCAGCGCCCTTTTCGACCGGGACGCCCTGTCCCCGGAGGAGCGGGCCCGGCGGGACGCCCAGTTCGAGGGCGAATGGCAGGCCGTCCTGGCCGCGCTCCACTCCCATCCCTCGATCGTCATGTGGGTGCCCTTCAACGAGGGCTGGGGCCAGTACGA
>CAZFBC010000020.1:17146-18245 GCA_964517245.1 uncultured Eubacteriales bacterium
CAGACCTCGGACTGCGAGATCGAGGTCAACGGCCTCATGACCTACGACCGCGAGGTCGTCAAGCTCGATCCGGCCCGGTTCGCGGCCCTCAACCGGGGCTACCTGCCGCCGCGCTTCACCGCCGAGCAGTCGCTCTTCGTCGGCCCGTTCTTCGTCGTCGACCTGGCCGTGCGTCCTGGGGGGACGGTCCGCTTCACGACCGACGGATCCGAGCCCGATCCCGGGTCCGGTCTCTTCCGGGAGCCGGTCGTCATCACCGGGGACACCACCGTCAAGGCCCGGGCCTTCTGGTCCGACGGAACGGCCAGCCTAGTCGAGAGCCGGACGTTCAGGCGGGCCGAGCCGCTTCCCGCCGCGCCTTCGGCGCCGGAAGAGCGGGGACTGGCCTACGAATACTTCGAAGGGACGTTCGAGAAGCTGCCCGAATTCGGGACACTCACGTCGGCCCGGACGGGCACGGCGGCGCGGCCCGACGTCGGCGTCGCCGGGCGAAAGGCCGCGTTCGCCCTGAGGTTCACGGGCTTCGTCCGCGCCCCCCGGACCGGGGTCTATGTCTTCTCCCTCCGGTCAGACGACGGGTCGAAGCTCTCGATCGGGGGCCGGGAGATCGTCGCGAACGACGGCGTCCACGGCCTGACGGAGGAGCGGGCCGAGCTGGCGCTCGAGGCCGGCTGGCACGCCCTGGAGGTCCTCTATTTCCAGGGCGCCGGAGGCCTCGGCCTCGAGCTGGGCTGGAGCGGCCCGGGCCTCGCCAGGACGGCCGTCCCGGCCTCGGCTTTCCGGCATTGAGGAGGGGAGGGGCGGATGAGCAGCTCTTACGTGATCGTCAAGCAGAACGAGTACATCCGGAAATTCCGGAGGGCGGGAGCGACGGACGTGAAAACGGCCCGGCCCCTGGGCGACCTCGGCATCAAGCCGGGACACATCTTCGGGAAGATGGAGGACAAGGCCGTCTTCAGGCCGGGACGGACGCCGGGGACCTATTACATGGACCCGGCGGCGGCCGAGGATTTCATCCGGGCCCGGCGCCGGCGGGCCCTGTACATGATGCTGCTGGCGCTCGCCGCCTTCCTCGTCCTGTTCCTCATCGGCCGGCGCT
>CAZFBC010000021.1:0-18139 GCA_964517245.1 uncultured Eubacteriales bacterium
GGCCGGGCTTGAACGCCGCCCGGAAGCGTGTTACCTTTAAGCCCTCCCCAAGGGACCAAGGAGGCGACATGGACAGGCATTATCTCGACGATTCCTCCATCATCACCATCGAGCGCCACATCCTCGATGAACAGGCCTTCCACCCCGAGGCCACGGGCACCTTGACCAACATCCTTTACGACCTGGCCCTGGCCGGCAAGGTCATCGCCAGCAAGACGACCCGGGCCGGCCTGGCCGAGATCCTCGGCCGCACCGGCGACATCAACGTCCAGGGCGAGACGGTCATGAAGCTCGACCGCTTCGCCGACCTGACCATCACCAAGCTGACCGACCACACCGGCCGGCTGGCCGGCCTGGCCTCGGAGGAGAACGACGAGATCGTGCCCATCCCCGACCGGTACCCCATGGGGAAATACCTGCTCGTCTTCGACCCGCTCGACGGCTCCTCGAACGTCGACTTCAACATGCCCGTCGGGACGATCTTCGGCATCTACCGGAGGCTCGAGGAATCGGGCCCCGTCACGCCGGCCGAGTTCCTCCAGCCCGGCCGGAACCTGGTCGCCTCGGGCTACATCGCCTACGGGACGAGCACGATGTTCGTCTACACGGCCGGGCACGGCGTCCACGGCTTCACGCTCGACCCGTCGGTCGGCGAGTTCCTGCTCTCCCATCCGAACATCAGGATCCCCAAGGCCAAGTACTTCAGCGTCAACCTCGGCTACCAGCTGTTCTGGAGCCGGGGCGTCCGGCTGTACACGGAATACCTCCAGGGCCACGGGGGCGGGATCGCGGGGCTGTCCCTGCGCTACATCGGGACGCTCGTCTCCGACTTCCACCGCAACCTGCTGGCCGGCGGCGTCTTCTACTACCCGGCCGACACGAAGGACCCCAAGACCCCGACCGGGAAGCTGCGGCTCCTCTACGAGGCCAACCCGCTGGCCTTCGTCGCCGAGCAGGCCGGGGGATACGCCTCGGACGGCAACGGGCCCATCCTCGACGTCAAGCCCGCCTCGATCCACCAGAGGACGCCGCTCTTCATCGGGGACAGGGACCTGGTCGCCAAGGTCGAGGAGTTCATCCGCGACGAGAGGGCCTAGTCTCAGGCGGCCAGGATCCTCCGGATCCTCTCCGCGTAGGCCTCGCTCGCCGGGTCCGGCGTCTCGATGGCGATGTCCGCGGCGGAGCGGGCCCCCAGGTCGAGCTGGACGGCCCAGGCGATCTGCTCCTGGGCGAAGACCCTCGGCTTCATGATGGCGTCGTTCGAGCCGAGCTCCTTGAGGATGGCCACCCCCACGGCGTCGACGGCGACCCGGTCCGTGCCGGCCAGGAAGACGCCGGCGTCCTTGCGCGGCCCGGTCATCGGGCCCTCGTCGACGAAGGCCTCGAGCCCGTCGAGGACGACCAGGGCCGGCCGGTAGGCGGCGTTGATCTCGGCGATCATCCGCCTCTGGTCGGGCGAGCCGTGGAGCTGGCGCATGTAGCCGTGCCCCTTGCGCGGCACGATCCCGACCGAGTTCTTGAGCGACATCGAGAACACGCCGCCGTACTGGTGGGTCTTGAGACAGCAGGTCGAGACGACGCATTCGCCCCGGGCCACGGGCTTGGCGACCAGGAAGCCGTTCTTCCAGTGCGAGGCCGGCACGTCGAACCGGACGTAGCCGTCTTTGCCCAACTCGTCGAAGTTCAGGAGCTTGGCGTCGAACGACCCGGCGATGGCCCGGACGCCCTTCTTGTCGAAGACCTGCTCGGTCGGCTCGGGGCCGCTGCGGTCGCCGACGGCCAGGCTCCGCGCGCCCATGTCCCGGATCCGGGCCAGGAGCGCGGTCAGGGTGTCGTTGTGGGTCGAGCCGGGCGTCGGGTCGGAGGTGTTGAAATTCGGCTTGACCAGGACGTTCATGCCCCGGAAAGGATCGATCGCCAGGAGGTCGAGGCACTTCTTCACGCCGTCGGCCCTCGAATCGGTCCTGACCAGGACGACGCGCGACTTGAACGACGACTGGCCGCGGGCCGGGGCCCGCGCCGACAGCGCGCCGACGCCGGCGAGGCCCGCTCCGGCCGCGAAGAACTCCCGTCTCGTCATCCCGTCCGTTCTCTTCGTGGTCATGGTCCCTCCCGAGGCCCGGCTCCCCGGTCCCGCCCTCGGCCCTTCGGGCCGCGGCAGTCGCGGACGCAGAGGCCGCAGATGAACTGGGCCACATAGCCCTTTTTGCGGAAATCCTTGAGCGTCTCGTAACAGGCCCTGTGGTCGAAGTCCTCCCGCGCGTCCGCGATGGCGCCGGCCGGACAGGCCGCGACGCAGTCCCGGCAGTCGCCGCAGCCGCGGTCGAGGGGCGCGCCCGGCTCGAGGGGCATGTCCGTGAGCACCGTGACCAGCCGGAAGCGGGAGCCGAGCTCCGGGTTGACGAGCAGGTTGTTGCGGCCGAACCAGCCCAGGCCGGCCTCCCGGCCGACGTGCTTGTGCGAGAGATGGGCCCGCTGGCCGTCCCAATCGACGATCTGCGAGGCGGCGACGGGCAGCGCGCCGAAGCCCCGCTCCTGGATGTGGTCGGCCACGAGGAGCGCGCCGCGGTCGAGGAAGAAATTGACCTGCCGGTAATGGTGGAAGTAGAGCGCGGTCGGACGGTCGCGGAGGTCGTCGAGCACGGCGTCGCTCAGGCGCTTCCCGAGCGACACGGCGAAGGGGAACCGGTCGCGCGTCGCGGGCTCGAGCAGGAAATCGCCCCTCATCCCCGCGACGCCGGCGACACCGCACAGGTCGAAGCCGAGGTCCAGGGCCAACGCCTTGATGTCCATGGGCGAGGCCATTCTATCGGCGCCCCTCCCCGCGTGTCAAACCCGCCCCGCGGCCTTGACGCCCCGGCGCTGCGGGCGGTATGATGCGGTTTCCGCCATGCCCGAAAACCCGCCTCAGGAGGACGCCATGCCGAACCGGATCAGCCTCAGGAACATACTCGCCGGGGCCCTGGCTCTCGTCGCGCTGGCCGCCGCCCTTCCCCGCGCGCCGCTCGCCGCGCAGTCGAAGGCCAAGGCGCCGGCCGCGAAGGACGCCGACCCCGTCGCCGCGCTCGACCTCGGCGCCTTCAAGCTCCGCCCGATCGGGCCGGCCCTGACCTCGGGCCGCATCTCCGACTTCGCCGTCCGGCCGGGCAAGCGCCACGAGTTCTTCGTCGCCGCGGCCTCGGGCGGCGTCTGGAAGACGGAGAACGCCGGGACGACCTTCACCCCGGTCTTCGACGCCCAGGGCTCCTATTCCATCGGCTGCGTCGCGCTCGACCCCTCGAACCCCAGCGTCGTCTGGGTCGGGACGGGCGAGAACAACAACCAGCGCAGCGTCGGCTACGGCGACGGCGTCTACAAGTCCGAGGACGGCGGCGCCTCCTGGAAGAACGTCGGCCTGAAGGCCTCCGAGCACATCGGCACGATCGCCGTCGACCCCCGCGACACCGACGTCGTCTACGTCGCGGCCTACGGCCCGCTCTGGAGCGCCGGCGGCGACCGCGGCGTCTACAAGACGGCCGACGGCGGCACGACCTGGACCGCGGTCCTCACCGTCGACGAGAACACCGGCGTGAGCGAGGTCCACCTCGACCCGCGCGACCCCGACGTCCTCTACGCCACGGCCCACCAGCGCCGCCGCCACGTCTTCACCCAGATCAGCGGCGGGCCCGGCTCGGCCGTCTACAAGTCCTCCGATGCGGGCAAGACCTGGGCGAAGATCGTCAAGGGCCTGCCCTCGGGCGACCTCGGCCGCGTCGGCCTGGCCCTGTCCCCCGTCGTCCCGAACCTCCTCTACGCCATCGTCGAGGCCCAGGAGGACAAGGGCGGCTTCTACCGCAGCGCGAACGGCGGCGCCTCGTGGGAGCGGCGGAGCGCCTACGCCTCGAGCGGCAACTACTACCAGGAGATCGTCTGCGACCCCAAGGACCCGGACCGCGTCTACTCCATGGACGTCTTCCTCCAGGTCACCGACGACGGCGGCGCGACCTGGAAGGCCCTCGGCGACCTCAGCAAGCACGTCGACGCCCACGCCCTGTGGATCGACCCCGAGGACACCGACTACTACCTCAACGGCAACGACGGCGGCGTCTACGAGTCGTTCGACCGCGGCCGGACCTGGAAGTACATGCCCAACCTGCCCGTGACCCAGTTCTACAAGGTCGCGACCGACAACGACGCGCCTTTCTACAACGTCTACGGCGGGACCCAGGACAACTACAGCCTGGGCGGCCCGTCGCGGACGACGAGCGCCCACGGCATCGTCAACGCCGACTGGATCACGACCGACACCGGGGACGGCTTCGAGTCGGCCGTCGACCCCGAGGACCCGAACATCGTCTACGCCCAGTCCCAGCACGGTTACCTCGCCCGCTTCGACAGGAAGAGCGGCGAGTCCATGGCCATCCAGCCCAAGCCGCGCCGGGGCGAGGCCGAGTACCGCTGGAACTGGGACTCCCCGCTCCTCATCAGCCCCCACTCGCACACCCGGCTCTGGTTCGCGGCCAACAAGGTCTTCCGCAGCGACGACCGGGGCGACTCCTGGACGGTCGTCAGCGACGACCTGACCCGGCGCCTCGACCGCAACACGTTCGAGGTCATGGGCCGCGTCTGGCCGATGGACGCCGTGGCCAAGAACGCCTCGACCTCCCAGTACGGCAACATCGTCGCCCTCGACGAGTCGCCCGTCGCCGAAGGCCTGCTCTGGGCCGGCACCGACGACGGCCTCGTCCAGGTGACCGAGGACGGAGGCGCGACCTGGCGCCGCATCGAGAAGTTCCCCGGCGTCCCCGACCTGACCTACGTCAACGACCTGGTCGCCTCGGGCCACGACCGGAACACCGTCTACGCCGCGTTCAACAACCACAAGCGGGGCGACTTCAAGCCCTACGTCCTGAAGAGCGCGGACCTCGGCAAGACGTGGACGTCCATCGCCTCGGACCTGCCGGCGCGCGGCACGGTCTACGCCCTGGCCGAGGACCACGTCCGCCCCGACCTGCTTTTCGCCGGGACCGAGTTCGGGCTGTTCGCGACCTTCGACGGCGGCAAGCGCTGGAAGAAGCTCGGCTCGGGGCTGCCGACCGTCGCCGTGCGCGACATCGACGTCCAGAAGCGGGAAAACGACCTCGTCCTGGCCACGTTCGGCCGGGGCTTCTACGTCCTCGACGACTACTCGTCCCTACGGGAAGTCAGACCGGAGACGCTGGCGGCGGACGGCCACCTCTTCCCGGTCAAGGACGCCTGGATGTTCGTTGAGAGGACGCCGCTCGGCGGCCTGGGCTCGAAGGACAAGGGCTTCCAGGGCGAGAGCTACTTCACGGCGCCCAACCCGCCCGTGGCCGCCGTCTTCACCTATCACCTCAAGGACGCGCCGAAGACGCTGGCCGAACAGCGGAAGGAGGCGGAAGCGGCGCTGGTCAAGGCGGGCAAGCCCGTCCCCTACCCGAGCTACGAGCGCCTGAAAGCCGAGCGCTCCGAGGAGCCCGCCTTCCTCCTCTTCACGATCGCCGACGAGGACGGCCAGGTCGTCCGCGTTCTCCGCGAGCCGGCCGGCAAGGGGCTCAACCGGGTGACGTGGGACCTGAAGTACCCGGCCCTCGACCCGACCAATCCCGCCCAGGCGGCGCCGGCCTCGTCCGGCCCGTCCGGAGCGCTCGTCATTCCCGGCAAGTACGGCGTGTCGCTGGCCCTGAGCCACGGCGGGAAGGTCGAGGAGCTGGCCGGGCCCGCGCCGTTCGAGGTCAAGGCGCTGGCCGCCGTCTCGCTGCCGGCCGCCGACCGGGCGGAGCTGGCCGCCTTCCAGCGGAAGGTGCGCCGCCTGGCCAACTCCGTCAACGCCGCCTCGAGCGCCCTGCGCCAGATCGGGGACCTCGCCAAGCACTACCGGGCCGCGCTCAAGAGCGTCACGGCGCCGCACGCCGACATCCTCGACGCGGTCCGGGCCCTCGAGGCGAAGGTCGAAGGCCTGCAGCTGAAGATGACCGGCGACAGGCTGCTCTCCCGCCTCGACAAGGACACCTACCCCGGCATCGCCGAGCGGGTCATGACCGTCGTCTACGAGCAGTCCGCCTCGACCTCGGCCCCGACCGGGACCCAGCGCGACGCCTACGCCATCGCCGAGGAGGAGTTCGGGCCGGTCTACGAGGAGATCAAGAGGATGATGGCCGAGGACCTCAAGGCCATCGAGAAACGGCTCGACGCCGTGGGCGCGCCCTACACTCCGGGCCGCCTGCCCGATTGGAAGTAGGCCCCGTGGAGGACCTCAAGGACCTCTCCCGGGACGAGCTCCTCGCGCTTCTCGGCGACGGCGCCCTCAACTGGCTGGCCCACGACGGGCTCTGGTTCCGGGCGGCCGAGGAGCGCTTCGGGATGGAGGCGGCCATGGACCTCGACCGGGAGGCCTGGCGGGGATTCACCGTCATCGAGGCCAAGCGCATCATGAAACGCCTCGGCCTCCGCCCCGGCGGCGGCATCCCCGCCCTCGTCCGGGCCCTCGGGTACCGCCTCTACGCCAGGATCAACGAGCAGGAGGTCGTCGAGGAGAGCGCGACACGCTGCGTTTTCCGGATGAAGACCTGCCGGGTCCAGGAAGCGAGGAAGCGGCAGGGGCTCGCGGATTTTCCCTGCAAGTCCGTCGGCGTCGTCGAATACGGCGGCTTCGCCCGGACGATCGACGAGCGGATCGAAACGACGTGCCTTTCATGCCCCCCGGACCCGAAGCCCGACGACGCCTGGTGTGTCTGGGAGTTCCGGCTCAAGGCCTGAAACCCGTGAGCGCGCGCTCAGACGGCGCTCAGGGCCGGTTCCACGCTTAAAAGGACGGCGAGCTCGTCGCCCAGCTCCCGGAGCCGTTTTTTGCCCTGGGCGTACTCGGCCTTGATCTCTGCGAGCTTCTCGTGCAACCGGGCCAAATCGTCCCTGAAACGGGACTCCTGCTCTTCGGCCATCCGGCTCAGCCCGGCCTGTACCTTCCCGCGCAATCCGGCCAGCGTCTCCGCGTACTCGTCCCTCAGGGCGGCCAGCGCTTCCGCCTTTCTCGCGGCCTCCGCTTTCAGGGCCCCCACGAAAGCGGCCAGGGCATAGCCCTGCTTGAGGCCGGCGACGAGCTGCTTCACCGGCACGACGCTCTCGACCCTGTGGGCGTTCGCGCCGCAGAAGGCGAACCCGTTCACGAGGTCGCCTTTCCGGGCGCTGTCGAGCGCCTCGGAGATGCAGTACCGGGCCTTCTTGGCCCCGCAGCTCTCGAGACAGCGCGACGGGCAGCGGAAGATCTTCTTGTCCCCGCGGGCGATCGCCTCCAGGAACGGGCCGCGGACGGCGCGGCCGGGCATGCCCACCGGGCTCTCGATGATGACGATGTCCTCTTCGCGGCAGGCCACGTAGGCCTGCTTGAAGCGGGCGTCGGCGTCGCACTCGTCGGTCGCCACGAACCGGGTGCCGAGCTGGACGCCGCCGGCCCCGAGCCGCATGATCCGGTAGATGTCCTCGCCCGTGAAGATCCCGCCCGCGGCGATCACGGGCAGCCGGCGGTCCCAGCGCGCCTCGAACTCCCCGAGGGCCTCGACCACTTCGGGGACGAGCCGCTCGAGCCGGAAGTCGGGGTGGTCGATCTGGTCCGGCTTGAACCCGAGATGCCCGCCCGCCCGGGGCCCTTCGACGACGACGCCGTCGGGGATGTCGCCGTAATGCTTCTCCCACGATCTGAAGATGAGGCGGGCCGCCCGCCCCGAGCTGACGATCGGCACGACCCGGACGCCCGCCTCGCGGATGGCGGGGACCGGGATGCCCTTGATCGGCAGGCCGGCCCCGAGGAAGAGGATGTCGGCTCTTTCCTCGACCGCGGCGTCGAGCAACTGGTGGAAGCAGTCGACGGCGACCATGATGTTGACCCCGATGAGCCCGTTCGACTTCCGGCGCGCCTCGCTGAGCTCGCGGCGCAGGGCCCGGACGTTCGCGGCGGCGGGGTCGTCGTAGTAATCGGCCTCGATCATGCCGATGGCGTTGGCGGCGATGACGCCGATCCCGCCCTCGCGGGCGACCGCGGCGGCGAGGTTCGAGAGCGAGATGCCGACCCCCATCCCGCCCTGGACGATGGAGAGCGCGGCCGTCTTGGAGCCGATCCGGAGCGCCGGCAGCGGGTATTTCGAGGCGCACTGCTCCCTGAGGGCGGCGATCTTCTCTTCGAGGGAGGTCCGTAAGCTCATGCTAATTCCATGGTCAAGGATCCGTTCTTAAGTCCGCAAAGATAATAGACTTATCCGGCGGATTCGTCAAACCGATAGCATCAATTCTTCACCGGCCCCAGGTACTTGTCGAGCCAGTTCAGGGTCTCCGTGATCATCTCGTTGCGGGGCAGGTTGTGTTCCGAATCGTAAAGGAGATGCCGTTTGTGCTCCTCGGGGGTCCCCAGCAAACGGAACAGGGGCTTCTGGGACGCCTCGACGGGAAAGAGGTAATCGTACCGTCCGTTGAGCATAAGGACGGGGACCGTGACGCGCGGCGCGAAATTGATGTGATCGGCTTCCGGAACGGACTTGAGCTCTTCATACGGCAGGAGGCCCCCGTTGAGAAGCATCCCCGTCTTGATACGCTTTTCCAGGGCGAGGATATTGACACCCTGGTGCCCGCCCCAGCTCGATCCCATGTAGGCCAGGCGGTCCGCGTCCACTTCCGGCCGGCTCTCGAGGTAATCGACCGACCTCGAAAAGTCCTTGGACCACATGATGCCGTGATCTCTCCAGCTGATCGCTGTCAGCTCGTCGGTATAAAAGCTGAAACCGTCCCCACGCTCGTAGGTCGATTTGTAAACGGGATACAGAACGGCCCGGCCGCTTTTGACGAGAAAATCGAAATTGCCCGTGGGGAGGTCCTCGCTGGAACGGAGGGCCATGGCACTTGAGCCGGGAAGATAGATCACCGTCTGGTAAGGCGGCACGCCCTTTTTCGGGAGATAGAGATAGGCGATGATCCGCTCTTTGCCGTAGGCCGCGTCGTAGGCGATCTTCTCCTTCCTCCAGAAAGACGACGTATCGTCGACGCTCTCCGTTACGGCGTTCAATTCCTTTCTGTCGTAGGCGTAGAAGCGCTTGTAAACCGCAAAGACCTCGTCGGAAACGGGCGTCTCCTTGCTGAAATCCCGAACCAAGAGCTGCGGGAGGGGCCCCGCCAAAAATGCAGGAAAGCTGCCGGGGGCGACGTATCTCACACAGCGGAATCCGTTCGCCGAAGACCGGTCGAACGGAGACACCGCATTCATTTGATTGAAGAAGTACGAGGGATCGTCCCAGGCCCCGCCCAGGATATAGCGCATGTCGCCCGAAGCGTTCCAGCACCATTCCCTGACGTTGCCGCCCATGTCCTGTGTTCCGAAGGGTCCCAGGCCTTGATAGCGCCCACCGGGCGCCGGGCCCTTGCCCCCGAAGTTGCTCAGAAGGACGATTGAGGATGAGTATTGCGGTCCCGCCGAGACCGCCCAGTGGAAGACCGTCGGCAGGCTCTTGGCCGCGAATTCGGCGTAGGCCGCGGCCTCGAACCAGCTGAGCCCGCCGACCGGAAGATCGTCCTGCCCCTCGGGGTAGCCGCCCAGTTCCCAGGTCGAGGGGCCCGGGCGGCCGGTCCGGTCCAGGAAGAGCGGCACGGCCTCCTCCCAGGTCATGGTCCGGTCGTCCCCTTCGAAGGGATGCTTCCAAAATTCCCTGTTCCGGTAACCGCCCGCGTCCACGAACATCTTGAATTCCCGGTTCGTTACTTCGTATTCATCGATCAGGAATTCCCCTATTTCGACCGACCTCCAGCGCGCTAACAAGAGCAGCCTCGGGTCGTACACCCCTCCCGGAACGCGGACCATGCGCGGCGGCAGGTCTTCCGGACGGTCGAGCACGAAACGGAGACGGCCGCCGGAACCCGAGCCCGCGACGGTGACTGTCCGGTACCCCGGCTTCTCGACTTTCCAGCGCAAAAGCCCCAGGGGGATACGTTCGGCTGGGAGCGGCGTTGTTCCCAGCTCGCGCCATTCGCCCTCGACATCCTTGTAGGCCTTGATCGAAACCCGCGCGCCCGGCGGCTCCGTCTCGACGGAGACTTCCAAGGACATTTCGGGCCAGAGAGAGGCTAGCCTTGGGTCCTTAGGGATGACCTCTTCGGCTTTCCGGGACAGCCAGAACGCCTCGCTATATTCGGACTCGCTGACCAGCCGCATCACTTCGGGAAGCGCCGTGCCCTTGGCCCAATCGACCTTCGCGTTGTGATGCAGGTATCGATAGGCCGCAAAGCTGAGAGCCATGACGGCCAGGAGCGTGACGGGAACGACGGCCTTCTTCCATCGAAAACCCGCCGAGGGGCGCGCCACGGCCGGCGCCTTCGGCGTCGCGGGCTTCGGCGGCTCCCGCATCTTTCGGGGCCTAGCCTTCTCCCGGGGCGCGGCCGGTGATCCGCCCGCTCCGGCGATCTCGTCACCGACGCGTTCCAGGTCGGCCAGGAGCCCGGCCGTCGATCCGTACCTCCTCTCCCGGTCCTTTTCCAGGCACTTGAGGATGGCCCCGGCGAGCCCCGCGGGGATCCCCGGGTTCAGGGCACGCGGGTCCGGGGGCGCCTCCGTCTTGTGCTTCACGGCGACGCTCAAGGGCGTGTCGCCCTCGAAGGGCAGGCGTCCCGAGAGCATCTCGAACAGGATGACGCCCAGGGCGTAGATGTCCGCGCGCGGGTCGGCCGCTCTCCCGTCGACCTGCTCGGGGGACATGTACTCCGGCGTCCCGATCATCACTCCCGTCCCGGTGACGCCCTCGGCCCGGATCGAGCGGGCGATGCCGAAATCCATGATCCTGGCGTTGCCCTCGCCGTCGATCATGATGTTCTGGGGTTTGAGGTCCCGGTGGACGACCCCGAGGCGGTGCGCCTCCGCCAATCCCTCCCCGACCTGCCGGGCGATCGCCACCGCTTTCCCGACCGTCAACAGCCCGGACCTCCGGATGAACTTCTTCAGGTCCTCGCCGTCCACGTACTCCATGGTGATGAAATATGTCCCCTCGGAAGACCCGAGGTCGAACATCCGGCAGACATTTTTGTGGGAGATGCGCCGGGCCAAGCGAAGCTCCTCCCGGAAGCGGCGGATGGTGTCTTCGCGGGTTGCGATCTCGCCCCGGAGGAGTTTCAAGGCGATCGGCTCGCCGACCTCGCGGTCCAGGACCTTGAAGACCCTGCCCATGCCTCCCTGCCCGAGCTCTTCGACGACCTGGTATCGGCCGGCGAAGGTCGTCCCGGCCGCCAGGCCCTCGACCGGCATCAGGAGAGTCTCGCCGGGAGAGGGCCCGGGGATCGGCCCGGCCGGATCGGCGACGGAAAGAAGCGGCGTTCCGCAGCGCCCGCAGAACGAGGAATCGGGGGGATTGGGGGTCGAACATTTCGGGCATTTCACGGCTAGGCATCTCCCCTGCGCCACGGTTGCCCTCATCATAAGGATTCGGCGGAGGGGAGTCAACGCTTGATTTCCGACTTATTTTATAGGAAATGGAACCTTTTCCCGCATGCGGCCGTCTAAAGATATGTCAAGACAGAAAGAAATTCCCAGAGGAGACTGACATGAAATTCAGAACGAAGCTCGCCATATTCGCGGTCGCCGCCATCCTGTCGATCGCCGGTTTCGGCGTCCTGGCCAACGCCCTGTCCGTGGACCATGTCATGGCCGCCGCCCAGCCGGTGACGCACGTGTCCGTCCACATCACGAGCTGAGCCCCGCCTAAATCATCCGTCGCGCCGCGGCGTAGTCTCTTCGAGGTGCGACATGAGACAACGCCTGCGGACCGTTTTCCTTCTGCCCCTGACGCTTCTCTGGCTGGGCCAGACTCCCGACGGCCCCGGGGTCGGGTCCCCGACGTCCCAAAAGGACGCCGACGCGCTGGCAACGCTCGTCCGCGCCAACTCGTTCCAGGAAGCGGACGGGCTCGCGGCCAGGCTCCTGTCCGCGCCAAGGACCGACGCCCGGACGACGGCCTTGTGCGGCCTGGCCGTCCTCAAGGCGGGCCGCGTCGAGGAAGCCGAGGCCCTGTTCCGCAAGGTCGTCGCCCGCGAGCCCGCGTGCCCCGAGGCCCACCTCGGCCTCGGCCGCGTCGCCCGCATCCGCAACGACGGCGACGCCGCCGTCTCCCACCTTCGCCTGGCCGTCCCCTCCGCCGTCTTTTTCGAGGACGCCCTCCGGCATCTCTGGCGCGCCGCCTGGGACCGCGGACGCGTCGACGACCTCTTCGAGATCTACGAGCTGGCCGAAGAGCGTTACGGCCGCGAGTCCCAGCCCCTCCCCTCCTGGTTCTCCAACGGGCTGGCCCAGATCCGAGGACTCGAAGGGAAGCGCCTCTTCGAGATGAGCGGCAGATTCGAGCGCATCGAGGTCCCGCTGCTCACGGCCGAGCAGCGCCCCCGCATCCGGATGATCGCCCTGAAGCTCAATGGAAAAAGCGACTACCTCTTCGACATCGATTCGGCCTCGGCCGACTTCCTGACGGTCAGCCCCCTGCTCGCCGAGGAGCTCGGCCTCTTCCAGACCGGCAGCTCGACGGCCACCGGCGTGGGCACGGCCGCGGCCGCGGTCCGCTTCGCCGTGCTGGACAAGGTCGAGCTCGGACCGGTCGTCTTCCGGAACATCCCGGTCATGGTCTCCGACATCCAGCCCTTCCGGGGCCTCCGCAAGGGCCTGCTCGGCACGGCTTTCCTCAAGCGCTTCAACGTCACCATCGACGTCGAGACGGAGGTCATGGGCCTCCTCCCGCTCGACCGCCCGGACCTCCTGGCGAAGGCGATCGACCGGTCCGCCGTAGCGGCCGACGTCCCGCTCCTCCTCTACGACGCCACCATGGTCGAGGCCTCCGTCGAAGGGGCCCCTCCGGCCCTCTACATCCTCGACTCGGCCGCGGCCACCCACCTCATCGACGGCCCGTTCTTCGCGGAGCACATCCGGCCCAAGATCGATCCGGCCCGCGTCGTGGCGGGCGGTATCCAGGGCGCCCAGGGGGCCCAGCACGTCAACCGGGTCGACGGGGTGACGGTCCGGCTCGGGCCGCTGGCGTTGGAAGGGCAGCAGATCAACGAGTTCCCGATGGAAAGGCTCAACGTGATCCCCGGCCGCTATGCCGCCGGGCTCGTGGGCAATCCCCTGCTCTGGCCCTACCGGGTCCACATGGACTTCAAGAACGGCCGGCTCGTCCTGGAGAGGCGCCCCCGGGCCTGACGCCGGCGCCGCTAGCGGAGATCGCCCGGGATCGCGATCTCCCTTCCGTCGATGAACACCCGGCGGACGCGCGTCCGGTAGCGGAAGGGGTCGCCGTCGTAGACGACGACGTCGGCGTCCTTGCCCGGCTCGAGGCTGCCGACCCGCGACGCGACGCCCAGGACCTCGGCGGCCGTGAGCGTCACCGCCCTCAGCGCCGCGCCCCTGTCGAGCCCGCCCTTGACGGCCAGGGCGGCGGCCAGGGCCAGCTCCTCCTGGGCCCCGAGGCCCAAAGCGTCCTCGGCCGCGATGGCCGTCTTGACCCCGGCCTTGACCAGCTCGGCGGCGTTCGACAGGCTGACGTCCTTGGTCTCGATGCGCTTGGACCCGACACCCATGGCCCCGACGACGACCGGGATGCCTCGCTTGGCGATCTCGCCGGCCGACTTCCAGGCCTCGGTCGCCCCGACGAGCACGGCCTTGAAGCCGAACTCGTCGGCCAGCCGCAGGGCCGTCCGGATGTCGTCGGCCCGGTGGCACTCGATGAAGGCCGGGAGCTTGCCGTCGAGCAGGTCGGCCAGGGGCTCGAGGTCGAGGCTCCGGGGCGTCTCGGCCGCCTTCTCCTTCCGCTTGCGGGCGTATTCGGAGGCCTCGAGCAGGGCCTTGCGGACGACGTAGGCGCTGCCCATCCGGGTCCCGGGCAGCCTCCCCTTGGCGCCGAACGCTTCCTTCGGCCCCTCGCCCAGGGTCAGCTTGACCCCGGCCGGCTCGACGAGGACCATGTCCTCGGCCGTCGCGCCGCGCGGCTTGACGACGGCCGTCCGCGCCCCGATGACGTTGGACCGGCCCGGGGCGATCATCAGCGTCGTGACGCCGGCCCGGGCCGCCTGGGCGAAGCGCTTGTCGAAGGGATCGAGCCCGTCGAGGATGCGCAGCCCGGCCGTGACCGGGTCGGAGACCTCGTCGCCCCCGGGCGGCCCGTAGGGGCCGCCGAGCCCGATCGAGGCCAGCGATTCGACCAGGCCGGGCAGGATCCAGCCGCCGGCCGCGTCGACGACCTCGGCGCCGGCCGGGACCGCGACCTCGCCGGCCCGCCCGACGGCCTTGATCTTGCCGCCCTCGACCAGGACGACGCCGTCCTCGATCTCCGGGCCCGAGACCGGGACGACCCGGCCGCCCTTGAAAACGACCGCCCGCTCCGCCGGCCCGGCCGACAAGGCCGAGACCGCGAGCGCGACAAGCAGGGCCAAGCCCGCGCCCGTTCTCTTCATCTCCGCACCGCCCTTCACTTCCCGCCTCCGTCCGCTTCGTGGACGATCCGGCCGTCGATGAAAACCGTCAGCACCCTCGTCGCCGTGTCGAACGGGTCGCCGTCGAAGATCACCAGGTCGGCGTCCTTGCCCGGCTCGAGGCTGCCGATCCTCGCCTCGAGCCCCATGGTCCGGGCCGGGTTGAGGGTGATCGACCGCAGCGCCTGGGCCGGGTCCAGGCCGTACTTCACGGCCACGGCCGCCTGGTAGCGGAGGAACGACTGCTGGACGACGTCGGCGTCGGTCATGATGTCGACCTGGACGCCCTTTCCGGCCAGGTAGCCGGCCAGGTTGACCAGCCGCCCGTCGTCGTCGTAGGCCGTCATCTTGGGACCGACGACGACGATGACCCCGCGCCGGGCCAGCTCCCCGGCGACCTTGTAGGCCTCGACGGCGTGGGCCAGCGACAGCCTCAGGAAGCCGAATTCCCCGGCCAGCCGGACCGCGGTCATGATGTCGTCGGACGAGTCGACGTGGATGTGGACCGGGATCTCGCGCCGGACGACCTTGAGCAGGGCCTCCTTGCCGAGGTCCCGCGGGGGAGGCTGGGAGGCCGCCTTGGCTTTCCCGGCCTTGTCCTTTTCGTGGCGCTCGAGCGCCCGGCCGTACTCCGCCGCCTCGACCAGGGCCTTGCGCGCGAGATAGGCGGCCCCCATCTTGGTCGTCGGCATGACGCCCTTGGCGGCGTAGGCGCCCTTGCGGCCGAGGGCCATCTTCATGTCCGCCGGGAAGAGGACGACCATGTCGTCCACGGTGCCGCCGCGGAGCTTGAGCACGGCCGACTGCCCCCCGATGACGTTCCCGCTGCCGGGACGGGCGACGACCGTCGTCACCCCCTCGGCCAGGGCCCGGCGGAACTGGCCGGCGTCGGGCCCCATCCCCTCGGGGTGGATGGAGTCGATGATGCGCAGCTCCGGCGTCACCGGGTTGGACATCTCGTTGTCCTCGGTCACGTCCCCCGACGCACCCAGCCCGAGGTGCGAGTGGGAATCGACGAAGCCCGGCGTGACGACGCGCCCCGCGGCGTCGATGGTCCGCGCGCCCGCGGGGACGGCCACCGAGGCGGCCGGCCCGACCGCCTTGATCCGGCCGCCCTCGATGAGGACGACGCCGTTCTCGATCTCGAGGCCGGTCCCGGTCAGGACGCGGGCCCCGACCACGGCCGTCACGGCCCCGGCCGGCGCCGTCGCCGCCTGTTCCGCCCCGGACGGGGCCGCCCCGGCCAGGGCCAGGACGAGCGCCAGCGCCGTCGCGGCCTTCGCTGCTTGGGTGTCGATCATGAGCGCCTCTCTTCCATCGAAAGGCCGATATTAGAAGGAGGCGTCCGCCGAGTCAAGCGCCGTCCGGGGCCCGCCCGGTCAGGCCCTGGCCCTGAGGATGTAGAGGTTGTGGTCGCGGAGGAAGGTCTCGACCCGGACGAGCTCGAAGACCGACCGGCCGACGATCTCCTCCACCTCCGCGCGGGTCAGGAAGTGCCGGCTTGCGTCCGAGACCTTGGCCGGGTCCCGGTCCATGACGACGACGGTCGCCCCCGGCTTGAGGGCCGGCAGAAGGTTGGCCAGGAGCTCGACGGGCCGCTCCAGGTCGTGGAACGAGTTGACCATGAAGACCATGTCGAGCGCGGCGCGGGGCAGGCGCGGGTCGTCCACGGTGCCGAGCACCGTCTCGATGTTCGCGACCTCATCGTCGGCCATGCGCCGCTCGATGCGGGCCAGGCCGCCCCGGTCGATGTCGTTGGCGTAGACCTTGCCGCCCTCGCCCACGCCCCGGGCCAGCCAGAAGGTGAAGTAGCCGGAGCCGGCGCCGATCTCGCCGACGACCATGCCCGGCCTGACCCCGACGGCCTGCATGACCTTCTCGGGTTGCTCGACCCTGTCGCGGGCGGCCGACCCGAACTGGGCGCCCCGGGCGAGCTGGGCCTGCCCCAGAGCCAAAGCGACGGCCAGCATCGCAACGGATAAGCGGCCCCCGGACCCTCGTCTCCCGTCGGTCGCCTTCGGAAAGACGCCCCATACCGATCTTTTCGCCGATGTCATCGCCGTTATTTTCATGATTCGCGTCCTGGTGACAAAGCCAGCAACATTCGTGCCAGCGACTCCAAGCTTGTCGGGACGTTTGCGACGCATCGTTTCTTTACAACATTCACGCCGGAGAGTAAATTGAGGGCCATGAGACGCCCGACAAAGACCGCTCGTGTCCTCATCCCGCTGGCCCTCGTCGCCGCCCTGTCCCTGGCCGCTCCCCGCGGCGTCCCGACGGCGCCGCCCGCCGAGGACGGCGAGTGCTTCACCGTGCTCGTCGGCAGGGACGCCAGCGCCGACGGCTCGGTCATGGTCGCCCACAACGAGGACGACCGCGGCGAGATCGTCGTCAACCTGCGCAAGATCGCGCCCCGCGACTACGGCTCCTCCCGCAAGGTCGACCTGGGCAAGGGCGCCTTCCACGAGACCGGCGGCAAGACCGCCGGATTTCTCTGGATCGAGGCGACGACCCAGGAGTTCGCCGACAGCTTCGTCAACGAGCACGGCGTCCTCGTCACCTCGGACAGCTGCCCGTCGCGCGTCGCGGCCGAGGATTACACCGACGGCGGCATCGGCTGGATGCTGCGCCGGCTCGCGGCCGAGAAGGCCACCTCGGCCAGGGACGCGGTGCGGCTGGCCGGAGAGCTCGTCGAGAAGTACGGCTACCGGTCCTCGGGCCGGACCTATTCCATCGCCGACAGGAACGAGGCCTGGATGCTGGCCGTCCTGCGCGGCCGCCGCTGGGTCGCCCAGCGCGTCCCCGACGGCGAGGTGGCCGTCATCCCCAACCACTTCACCATCCGGGCGATCCGCCTCGACGACCCCGACCGCTTCATGGGCAGCAAGGACATCGTGGACTACGCCGTCAAGAACGGCTGGCACGACGCGGCCAAGGACGGGCCGTTCGACTTCAAGAAGGCCTTCGAGCGGCCCTCGACGCGCGAGCCGGCCGCCGACGGGAACGCGCTGCGCCACTGGCGCGGGCTCGAGCTCGTCACCGGGAAGCGCTGGGAGCTCTCCCGCGACTATCCCTTCTCCGTCAAGCCGGGGAAGAAGGTGACCGCCGAGGCGCTGATGGCGGTCCTCCGCGACCACTACGAGGGGACCGCGTACGACGCCACGGACGGCTACAGGACCGGCACGCCGAACCGGACGAAGTTCCGGACGATCTGCACGTCGTCGACCATCAACGCCTTCGTCGCCTCGCTCGGCGGGACACGCCCCGCGCCGCTCGCCACCGCCATCTGGCTGGCCCTGGGCAAGCCCGACACGACCGTGTTCCTGCCCCTCTATTACGGGGTGGGGAGCCTGCCGCCGGGCGCGGGGCTGGGGACGAACGAGCACGACGACGCCGTCTTCGCCGAGCAGCACTTCGAGGACGCCGGGTTCCAGGCCGCGAAGGGCGGACTGCTCAACACCAAGGTCCTCGCGCTCGAGCGGGCGGCCGAGGCGGACTACGGCCCGATGCGCACGATGCTCGAGAAGGAGCTCTTCCCGGTCGAGAAGGCTTTCGTCGAGGGGAGGCCGAAATTCGAAAAGGACTTCGCCGCCCTCTACGCCAAGGACGAGGCCAAGGCGCGCGAGATGCTCGACGCCTACGTCGCCGCCGCGTTCGC
>CAZFBC010000022.1:0-2709 GCA_964517245.1 uncultured Eubacteriales bacterium
TGCCTGGAGAAGGACAAGGGGAAGCGCTTCGCGTCGGCGGACGAGCTGGCCGCCGAGCTCGTCCGGATCGAGAAGACCCTGCCCGCGACCACGCACGCCCTGCCGATCCGCAAGGCCCAGACCTCGAAACAGATCACGGTCCGCCTGCCGCCGAAGAAGGTCTGGATCCCGGCCGCGGCGGTCCTCCTGGCGCTGGCCGCCCTCGTCGTCTGGCAGCTCATACCGGAAGGCGAAGGCTCCCGGCGCACGGTGGCCGTGCTCGGCTTCAGGAACCAGACCGGCGACGCCGGGCTCGACTACCTGCGCGAGGCCATCCCCAACCTGCTCATCACCAGCCTCGAGCAGTCGAAGCACTTCCGCGTGACCTCCTGGGAGCGGCTGAAGGACCTCCTCAGGCAGTCCGGCCGGGACGCGGCGACGGCCGCGTTCGACGACGAGGCCGGTTTCGACGTCTGCGCCCGCAACGGCATCGAGGCCCTGGTCGTCGGCTCCTATGTCAAGGCCGGCGAGACCTTCGTCACCGACGTCAAGGTCCTCGACGCCGCGACCCGGGAGTCCCTGAGGAGCGCCTCGGCCCGCGGCGAAGGCGTGGCCAGCATCCTCAAGTCCCAGATCGACGAGATCAGCCGGGAGGTCGGGCGGGGCGTCGGCAAGCCGCTCCTCAAGATCGAGGCCCCGGCCCGGCCCATCGCGGACCTGACCACGGGCTCGCTCGAGGCCTACAACCTGTTCCTCCGGGGCCGGACGGATTACGAGAAGTTCTACTACGCCGACGCCCAGAAGTTCCTGGAGCGGGCCATCGCCCTCGACCCGGACTTCGCGATGGCCCACATGTTCCTGGCCCGGACGGCCCAGGCGCTCGTGGACTTTACGGGCCAGACCGCGGCTCTGCGGGAGGCCTACCGCCTCTCGGCCGGGGCCAGCGAGAAGGAAAGGCTGTACATCGCCTCCTACCACGCCCTGACCATCGAACAGGACCCCGAGAAGCGCCTGCGGCTCCTCCGGGAGCTCATCCGGAAGTACCCCGACGAGAAATATGCCTATTTCGATCTGGGACGCGTCCTAGACGACCGAAAGGACCCCGACGGGGCCATCGCCGCGTTGGAAAAGGCCATCGCCCTCGACCCGGAGTTCGGCTTCGCCATCAACCAGCTGGCCTACGTCCGCGCCAAGATGGGGCAGTTCGACGAGGCCCGGCGCCTGTTCGAACGCTACGCCGTGCTCAACCCCGGCGACGCCAATCCCCTCGACTCCATCGCCGAGCTCCACATACGCATGGGACGCCTGGACGAGGCCGAGGCGAAATACCGGGAGGTCCTGGAGCTGAGGCCGGACTTCTTCGGCTCCTGCGCCAGCCTGTTTTACCTCGCCAGCCTCCGGGAGGATTACGACGGGGCCCGCCGCTGGATCGGGGAGCTGGCGGCCCGGGCGCCGACGCCGTCGGCGAGGGTTGAAGCCGCCTGGCTCGAGGCGTTCCTGGACTATCTCCTGGGCCGGGACGAGGCCGCGCTGGCCGGCTACGCCGCGCTCGGGAAGCAGGCCGAGGCGGCCGGGGTGGCCTATTTTGTCGCGACCGTCGATTGGATCACGGCCCATGTCCTTCGCGACCGGGGCGAGAGCGACGCGGCCCTGGCCTCCTACAACGGCTATTACCTATGGGGAAAGAACGCCGGCCGGAGCGACCCGGCCCATAACGATGCGGCCCTGGCGTTCTTCGCGGGCTGGGTGGAGGTCGGCCGGGGGAGGGCGGCGGAGGCGCGGAGCCGGCTGGCCGAGCTCGAATCCCGGCTGCCGGGCGTCGGCCCGGACCACGCCGCCGAGGCGGCGTTCCTTCATCGGCTGCTCAGGGCCGAGGTCGCGCTGGCCGAGGGCGACCCGGGCCGGGCCGTGGCGCTCGGCCGGGAGATCGTCTTCCAGGACGTCCCGAGCCATTCGACGCCGAGCCTGGCCCGTTACAACCAGCCGTGGATCAAGGACGTCCTGGCCCGGGCCTTGTGGAAGAACGGCGACCTGGATGCGGCGGCGGCGGAGTACCGGAAGCTCATGACCATCGACCCGTCGAACCAGGTCCGGATGTTGATCCACCCGCTTTACCATTATCGGCTGGGGCGGGTCCTCGAGGAGAAGGGGGACAGGGCGGGAGCGGCCGCGGAGTACCGGAAATTCCTCGAGTATTGGAAGGACGCCGACGCGAGCCACCCGGAGCCCGCCGACGCCCGGAAGCGGCTGGCCGCGCTCCGGTAGCCGTATCTCTGGGGACATGTACCTAAGGTACGTGTCCCGCGGCCCGAGACTTAGCGCGGGCCGAATCCCACCCCCAGGCTCAGGCAGAGGACGAAGGAATCCGTCCGGTTCAGGTACAGCATGGACAAGGACACCTTGGCCGGCCCCGTGAAGAAGCCGGCCTGGAACTTCGGCAGGAGCCAGCCGCTCGCGTCCTCGCCCCAGTCGGCGACGCGGCGCACGGCGCCGGCCCCGAAGAAGAAGCGGCCCAGCCTGACGTTCGCGGTCGCTCCGGGGACGATCTTGGCGGTGTCGCCGTAGGTCGTCCTCAGCCAGAGGCCGAGCTCGGGATTGAGGGTGAGGAAGCGGCCGAGCCGGACCTCGAGCTCGGGGCCGACCGCGATCCACCGGGGGTAGTCGGCCAGATTGATATAGCCGAGGTCGACGAAGAGAGTGAGCGGCCTCGCCTCCTCGTAGTACTGGGCC
>CAZFBC010000022.1:2809-18048 GCA_964517245.1 uncultured Eubacteriales bacterium
CCGGCCGCGTCGATGTGCCCGAGCAGGGCCTCGTCGGGGATGTCGATCCGCTTCGAGGACTTGACCTCGACGGCCTCGAAGCCCGCCTCCCGGATGATGGCCATGTAGGCGGAGGCCTCGAGCGCCCCGGCGACGCAGCCGACGAAGAGCTCGGCCGCCGCCCGGAGGCCGGCCGGGAGGCCGCCCTCGAGCACGACGTCGGAGACGCAGAAGCGCCCGCCCGGCTTGAGCACGCGGAAGATCTCGGCGAAGGCCCGCCGCTTGTCGGGGACGAGGTTGAGGACGCAGTTGCTGACGACGACGTCGGCCGAGGCGTCGTCGACGGGCAGGGACTCGATGTCGCCCAGGCGGAACTCGACGTTGCCGTAGTCGAGGCGGGCGGCGTTGGCGCGGGCTTTCGCGACCATCTCCGGGGTCATGTCGACGCCGATGACGCGGCCCGCGGCGCCGACGGCGGCCCGGGCGACGAAGGCGTCGACGCCCGCGCCCGACCCGAGGTCGACCACGGTCTGGCCGGGGGCGAGGCCGGCGTGCTCGGTCGGCAGCCCGCAGCCCAGGCCGAGGTCGGCCTCGGCGACGTGCCCCGCGAGCTTCCCGTAGTCCTCGCCGAAGCCGGCGACGTCGAGGGTGACGGCGGGCTCCGCCGGCCGCGCGGCGGCGGCGGGGCCGCAGCAGGAGGACGGCCCGCAGCAGCAGGAGCCGGGCGCGGGGGCGGCGGCGGCGATCCGTCCGTACTTCTCGCGGACGAGCGCCTTGAGACGCTCGGCCTCTCGCTCTTCGGCGTTGGCGGTGTCTTTACGGTCTTCCGTCATCTCAGGCGCCCTTCCGGTAGAGGATCTTGCCGCCGACGACGGTGTAGAGGACCTCAGTGCCGGGGATGTCGTCCTCGGGGCAGGTCAGGATGTCGCGCGAGAGCACGGCGATGTCGGCCAGCTTGCCGGGAGTGAGCGAGCCCTTGAGGTCCTCCTCGAAGCCGGCCCGGGCGCCGTTGATGGTGTAGGAGCGCAGGGCCTCCTCGCGGGTCATCCTCTGGTCGGCGAAGAAGGTCGAGCCGTCCTTGAGCCGGCGCGTCACGGCGGCGAAGAAGCAGGACATCGGGGCGATGGGCTCGACGGGGACGTCGGTGCCGTTGGGGATGAACGAGCCCGCGTCCATGAGCTTGCGCCAGACGTAGGCGCCTTCTTCGGCCCGCTTCGCGCCGAGGCGCTTGAAGACCCACGGCGCGTCGGAGGTGCAGTGGATGGCCTGCATGGCCGGGATGACGCCGAGCGCGGCGAAGCGGGGGATGTCGGCCGGGTCGAGGTGCTGGGCGTGCTCGACGCGCCAGCGCAGGTCGGCCTTGCCGGGGTGGGCCTTGAAGGCCTCCTCGTAGATGTCGAGCGTCTCGCGGTTGCCTCGGTCGCCGATGGCGTGGGTCGCGAGCTGGAAGCCGTTCTCGATGGCGAACGCGGCCGTGGCCCGCATCTCGTCGAGCGCTTCCGTGTTGAGGCCGGTCGAGGCCGGGAGGTCGGCGTAGGGCTCGAGGAGCCAGGCCCCGTGGGCGCCGAGCGCGCCGTCGATGAGGCGCTTGACGGCCCGCACGGTGAGGTGGTTGTCGACGGCCCCGATCATCCGGTAGTCGAGGCCCCGGGCGGCCAGGGCCTTGGTGTCGGCGCTCAGCATGACGTAGAGGCGGACGGGGAGGGCGCCCTCCTCGGCCATCGCCTTGTAGAGGTCGATCGTGGCGAAGGAGCCGCCGGCGTCGTGGAAGGTCGTGACGCCGTGGACGAGGCACTCGCGCGAGGCGAGCTCGATCTGCTTGCGCAGCCGGGCCCGGGCCTCCTCGGGCGAGCCGTCGTGGGCGGCCCGGTAGCGGACGAGGCCCTGGGCCGTCTCGACGAAGGCGCCGATGGCCTGGCCGCGGGGGTCGCGGACGATCTGGCCGCCGGCGGGGTCGGACGTCGCCGCCGAGATGCCGGAGAGCTCCATGGCCTTGGCGTTGGCGAGCGAGGAGTGGCCGCTGGCGTGGGTGAGCAGGACCGGGTTGGCGGGGGAGACGCGGCTCAGGGCGTCGTGGTAGGGCAGGCCGGCGACGTTGGGCTCGGGGACGCGGTCCCACTTGTCCTGGTGCCAGCCGCGGCCGAGGACCCATTCGCCGGGCGGGGCGGCCGCGACGGCCTCGGCGACCAGGGCGACGATGTCGTCGAAGGAGCGGGCCTTGGTCAGGTCGAGGACGAGCTTGGAGGCGCCGAGGCTGGTGAAGTGGCCGTGGCTCTCGATGAGGCCGGGGACGGCGAGCGCGCCGGCGAGGTCGACGGTCTCGGTCGCGTCGCCGACGAGGCGTTCGTAGCCCTTCGGGTCGGTGCCGAGGGCGGCGATGCGGTCGCCGCGGACGGCGATCCAGGAGGCCTCGGGGAGGCCGTCGTCGACGGTCACGATCCTGCCGTTGACGAGGACGAGGTCGGCGGGCTCGACGGCCTGGCGCTGGCGGCGGTTGACGACGAACAGGACGGTGAAAAGGGCGACGAAGATCCCCACGTATGCCAGGCGACGGTTCCTTGCGGCCATGACGGCACCTCCCTTGGGTTCGGTCGGGGTCGGACAGGATGGAAAATAGTCCTGTTCGGCCTTTTTGTCAAAGGTCATTTGGGGTCGGACCTCAGCAATTTATTTAATAAGAGCGACTTAAGGCGGAATAGCCGTCGGCCATCAGCTTGGGAAAGAGGGAATTTCGATGTTTTTGCCGGCAAAAACATCGAAAAGGGCGATTGATTTCGGGCCCGACCATCAATAAGATAGCCGCATGTCGCACCACGATCCAGGCCCCATCGGCATTCCGCGGTCGTCCGCCGGAGCGTCCTCCGGGTCCCTCCTCCGCGTCCTCGGCGTCGGCAGCATCGTCGGCATCGTCGTCGGCACGATGATCGGGTCGGGCATCTTCATCGTCCCGGCGACCGTGGCCGCCGACGTCAAGGCGCCGCTCGTCATGCTCGCCGCCTGGGTCGTGGCCGGGATCGCCTGCATCTTCGGCGCCCTGTCCCTGGCCGAGCTGGCCGCGGCCTATTCGGAGAGCGGCGGCATCTACGTCTACCTGCGCGAGGCCTACGGCCCGCTCGTCGGGTTCCTGTTCGGCTGGACGCTCTTCCTGGTCATCGACACGGGGACCATCGCGACGCTGTCGATCGCCTTCTCCTCGAAATACCTGCCCCACTTCGTGCCGCTCGGTCCGGTCGGCCAGAAGGCGGCGGCCGTCGCGTTCATCGTCGCCCTCATCGGGATCAACTACGTCGGCATCAAGCGCGGGGCCTTCTTCCAGAACCTCCTGACGGTCCTGAAGTTCACGGCCCTGTCGGGGATCATCGCCGCCGTCTTCATCTTCGCGCGAGGGGACTGGCGGAACCTCGTGACCCCCTCGGCGTCGGACGTCGGGGTGAGCTTCGCCGGCAAGTTCGGGCTCGCCCTCGTGGCCGTCCTCTGGGCCTACAAGGGCTTCGAGGTGTCGACGTTCAACGCCGGCGAGACCAGGAACCCGTCCCGGACCCTGCCCATCGGCCTTATCGCCGGCGTCGGGCTGGTCACGGTGCTCTACATCCTGACCAACATCGCCTATCTCTACGCCGTGCCCGCCCCCGAGATGGCCGTCTCCGACCGGATCGCGGCCACGGCCATGAACGCCGCCGTCGGCGCGGTCGGCGCGTCCATTGTCGCCTTCATCATCCTGTTCTCGATCATGGGGGCGGCCAACGGCCACATCATGACCGGCCCCCGGGTTTACTACGCCATGGCCAAGGACGGCCTCTTCTTCCGGAAGATGGCCGAGATCCACCCGAAATACCGGACGCCCCACGTCTCGCTCCTGGTCGTCGGCGCGTGGAGCATCGTCCTCAGCCTGAGCGGGACGTTCGAGCAGCTCCTGCGCTACGCGGTCTTCGGGGCCTGGATCTTCATGGGCCTGGCCGTTTTCGGCGTCTTCATCCTGAGGCGGAAGCGCCCCGACCTGCCGCGGCCTTACAAGACCCTGGGCTATCCGGTGACGCCCGCGCTCTTCGTCCTGGCGGCCCTGTACGTGATCGCCAGCTCCATCGTCGGGGCGTTCTGGAACTCCTTCGCCGGCCTGACCATCATCGCCCTGGGCGTGCCCGCCTACCTGTACTGGAACGGGAAGCGCTCGCGCAAAACGATTTAGCTGTTTTTGGCCCCAAAAACATCGATTTTGCCCGGGGGCCTGCCTGAAGAAAGAGGCCGGACCTCAGGCATCTCGTTCATAATATTAAAGATGCTGAGGTCCGACCCCAAACAAATCACTTCCTCTTGCGGATGTAGATGTCGCCGCCGAAGGTGTTGAAGGAGATCTCCGGGCCGCCGCCGTTGACCGTCCCCAGCAGGGACTTGTCGAAGGTGATGCGGTAATTGCCCTCTTCGGTCTTCCCGGCCTTCTCGTCCCGGGTCGCCTTCCGGCCGACGGTCATGTCGAAGTCGCTGTAGATCTCGCCCTGCTCCGACTTCATCTTGAGGTTGGCCTTGACGTCGGCCGGCAGGCTGACGTCGATGTCGCCGCGCATCGAGCTGAACGACAGCGGCTTGTCGGCCGAGATCCGCGTCAGGACGGCCGTGATGTCGCCGTTGACGGTGTGGACGAGCGTGTTGCCCGAGACGTTGCGCAGGGTCACCGGGCCGTTGATGTTGTTGATGTCGATCTCGCCGCCGATGCCCTCGACGACGATCTCGCCGTCCATGCTGGAGCGGACCTCGAGCGACGACCCGCGCGGCACCTGGATGACTAGGTCGGTCGCCGCCTTCCACGACTCGGTGCCGATCGTCACGACGTTCCCGCTCTCCTCGATCTCGAGGCCCGAGGTCGCGCCCGATAGCTGCTTCAAGCCGGCGATCTTCTTCGCCTTCTCCTCGCGCCGCGCCTTCTCGTCCTGGAAAAAGGTCTCGTAGAGCTGGCGTGTCTTCTCGCTCTGCCCCGTGATCTTCTTGGCCAGGGCCTCCTGGTCGGCGAACGCCGCGGCCATCTTCTCCGTCTGCCGGGCCTGCTCCGCGAGCTGCTTCTCCAGGCGCTCGACGTCCATTCCCGTGGCCGGAGGGGCCGGAGCGGTGGGCGGCGCGGGCGGCGCGGGCGGGGCGGCGATGGCCCAGTTCCCGGTGCCGTAAACCCCGGGGAAGTAGTGCGACAGCGCCTTCTCCCTGACCCGGGCCTCGACGATCACCTCGCGGCCCTCGTAGCCCTTGACCGTGATGCTGCCCCGCATGACCGAGATCTCGATCTTGGCGGGCTTGGCCGGGTCGCTGAGCGGCACGACGGCCCGGTCGGGGGGCTCCTCCTTGGACTGGGCGACGGCCCAGCCGCACGTCCCGGCGACGAGGGCCGCCAGGGCGACGATGTTCGCGATCCTCTTTGTCCTGTTCATGGTTTCCTCCGAGTCCTTTCAGACGATCTGTTTCAGGCCGATCTCGGCCCGCTGCTTGACCTCGGGCGTCAGTTCGCCCGCTTCGATGAGCTCCTTGAGGGCGGCGGCGGCCCGCGCCTCCCGGACCTCGACCAGGAAGTCGATCAGGGCGACCTGGACGAGGGGATAGGCCTGGACGGCGAGCGAGCGGACGAGCCGCTCCCGCACGCCGGGCCGGTCGCGGAAGAGATAGAGGGCGTCCACGGCGGCCAGCCGGACGCTGGGGCTGCGGTCGGTGTCGAGCGCGTCGAACAGGGCGGCGAGCGTCTCGTCGCTCGGCCTCTCGACGCCGGCGCTGTAGCCGATGCCCTGGATCCTGTCCGCCGCGGACGGCTGGCTCAGGAGCGACAGCGCGACCTGCTGGCGCATGTCCTCGACCTCGCGCGACAGCGCGGCGACGCTCGCTCCGCCCCCGCGCGCCCCGTTGAGGAGCCACCCCGCGCCCAGGCCGGCGCAGAGGACGAGCGCCGAGAACGCCGCGGCGAACGCCGGCCGCCGGAACGTCAGCCAGTCCGGCCGCGCGGCCCGGCGCCGCCCCGGGCCCGCTCCCGCCCGCTCCATCCCGTCCTTGTACTCCTCGAGCATGGCGTAGAAGCGGTGGCGCAGGCCCCCGCCCGGCTGCTCTTCGGGCAGGACCCCGAGCCTGGCCCAGACGACGGTCAGGTCCTCGAGGTCCTGGCGGCACGCGGGGCACGCGGCGATGTGCTCCCGGACCTCCTCGCGGCCCGCCCCGTCGATGTCCCCGACGAGGTAGTCGGCGAATCTTTCCTGGATCTTTTCGCAGGTCATAACGCGTCTCCTCTCTGGAGCTCGAGGTAGATGCGGCCGAGGTCCTTGAGGGCCCGGTGCACCTGGGCCTTGACCGTGCCCACCTGGACGCCCGTCAGCTCGGCGATCTCCCGGAGCTTGAGGTTCTGGAAGCGGAAGAGGACGAGGATCTCGCGCTTCTGGACCGGCAGCCGGTCGAGGGCCCGGCGCACCAGATCGGCCTCCTCGACGGCCTCGTAGACGGCCTCGGGCCGCGGCTCCCGCCCCGGCGTCTCGGCGTGCCGGTCGTCGATCGCCAGCGCCGGCTTCTGCTTCCTCAGGTGGTCGATGTGGGCGTTGCGGGCGATCTGGAAGAGCCAGACGTTGAAGCGGCTGTCGCCGAGGTATCCCGCCCGGTATTTCAGGACGCGCACGAAGACCTCCTGGACGAGGTCCTCGCTCGCGGCCCTGTTGCCCGTCAGGCGGAGGAAGAAATTGAAAAGCATGGACTGGTACCTCTCGAACAGGACGGCCAGCTTCTCGACCCGGCCGTCCCTGACCGCTTCCATCAGATCGTTGTCGGTCGGCGACATGCGTCCGGTCCCTTTTCTCCCGTGATCGTCGGCATCCATGGGGTAATACCTTCCTTTTGCCTAAAGGTTACACCTTGTGCTATAAAAAGCCCATGCCCCGAGTGACCTACAAGAAGGCCGGCGTCGACATCGACGCGGCCGACCGCTTCATCGGCCTGATCAAGCCCCTCGTCAAGTCGACCCGCCGGCCCGAGGTCCTGGGCGGGCTCGGCGGCTTCTCCGGCCTCTTCCGGCCCCGCCTTACCGGGATGCGCCGCCCCGTCCTCGTCTCCTCGACCGACGGCGTCGGGACCAAGATCCTCATCGCCGACATGGTCAAGAAGTACGACACGGTCGGCGTCGACCTCGTGGCCATGTCCGTCGACGACGTCGTCGTCCTCGGCGCCGAGCCGCTCTTCTTCCTCGACTACATCGCCGTCGGCAAGGTCGCTCCCCGCATGCTCGTCGACCTCGTCCGCGGCGTCGTCCGCGGCTGCCGCGAGGCCCGCTGCGCCCTCGTCGGGGGGGAGACGGCCGAGCTCCCCGGCCTCTACGGCCCCGGCAAGTTCGACCTGGCCGGCTTCTGCGTCGGCCTGGTCGACGAGCCGAAGATCATCGACGGCCGCGCCTGCCGCCGCGGCGACGCCGTCGTCGGCCTGGCCTCGAGCGGCCTCCACAGCAACGGCTATTCCCTGGCCCGCAAGGTCTTTTCGGAGCGGGAGATCAGGGCCGGCCTCTGGCGCGACCTCCTGCGCCCCACCCGCATCTACTGCACGGCCATCCTCGAGGTCCTGAAGAAGGTCCGCATCAAGTCCATGGCCCACATCACCGGCGGCGGCCTCACCGACAACATCCCCCGGGTCATCCCCGAGGGATGCGGCGTCCGCATCGAAAAGGGCTCCTGGCCCGTCCCGCCGATCTTCCGCAGGATCCAGAAGGCCGGCGAGGTCGACGAGCGGGAGATGTACCGGACCCTCAACATGGGCGTCGGCATGGCCCTGGTCGTCCCGGCCGGCGACGCGGACCGGACCGTGGCCCTGTTCGCCCGCCGCGGCTTCAAGGCCTGGGTTATCGGCGAGGTCGTCCGCGGCCGCCGCGAGGTCACCCTGCTCTGAGGGGGCCGACCCGAGGTTTTTCCCGCCGGGACCGTCTCAGCCGGCTTTCTCCGCCGGGCACCGGTCCATGTGACATATGCTGACATAATAGGACATCCGGCGAAAACCCATTGACAACCCCCGGCGCTGGGTTATTTTACGTGCGCGGGAACAAGAAGGTGCGGTCAAGGAAGCCAAAAAGGTGAGGTTTTAAGCCTAAGGGGGGCTTTCTATCTCAGGAAGGCCCCGGATCGCGGTCCCAAGGTCACTCCGCCGAGCACGGCCTCCCCGTCGGACAGGTTGACGCCGAAGCGCGTCTCGCCCGCCGGGCCGCCCCGTGAGCGTATGACAAATTTGTCGCCCTCGCCGAGAAGCCCCTCGACCCGGACGCGCCCGCCCCTCAGTCCCAGGGCGGTCCGGAACAGCGCCTTTTCCTCCGGCCCCAGGAGCGCCAGCCGGTCGCTCACCACGGCCATGTTGTCGAGCGCCCCGGCGGCCAGGGCGTAGAGCTCGCGCTCGCTCCTCCCGAGATCCGTCTCCACGCTCCGCAGCAGCAGGCAGTCCGGATCGTTGAGCCACAGCGCCCGGTGCGCGAACTGCCGCATCAGGGCGTTCCTGAGGGCGAAGTAGGCGTTCGGCCCCTGGAACCCCGAAGGCCTGGTCTTCCAGTGGGGCGCCGTGTCCTCGCCGATGCGCATGCCGTCGACGAGGCCGGCCGAGGGCAGGAGCGGCGCGCCGCACCCCAGCACGAAGTCCTTCCCGGCGGCCCGCCGCACGACGCGCATCCCCTCCCGGTAGGCCTGGACCGGGGTCGCGCGCCCGCGCCTCTCGCCCGGCATGGCCGCCGCGAAGAGAAAATCGAACTTGAGATACGAGAAGCCGGCCTTCCGCAGGGCCGTCACCGTCGCGTGAAGCCACTCCTTGACCTCGGGATGGGTCGTGTCGAGGGCGTAGATCGCCTTGCCCCAGCCCCTGTAGCAGGGCTTGGGCCGGCCGCCCTCCGCGACCATCCAGCCGGGGTGCCGCGCGAAAAGCTCCGACGTCTCCGCCGCGCTGAACGGCGCCGCCCAGATCCCGGCCCGGAAACCCCGCTCCCCAATGGCCCGGGCCATGCCGTCGAGCCCCGGATAGCCCGGCTTGGCCGACAGCCAGTCGCCGATGTCGGTCTCGTAGCCGTCGTCGACCTGGAAGACATCGAAGGGGAAGGAGGCCCGGTCCGCGGCCGCGACGTCGAGGTTCTCCAGGACGTCCGGCCAGCCGAGCTTCCCGAAATAGTGATACCAGCTGCACCAGCCCACGGGGTTCCAGCGGCCGACGCGGACGCGGTTCTCGCGCCCGGCGAGGCGGCCGTAGGCGTCGAGCAGGTCCTCGACCGCGCCGCCCGAGAGTACGGCCAGCGGCTCGAGCGCGACCGGCGCCTCGAATTCCGCGTCGAACCAGTCGATCCACCCGACGAGGTCGCCGCCCTCGACCGTGAAGAACGGGTGGCCGGCCCGCGACGCCAGGAACCCGGCCAGCCCGCCGTCCCAGGCGGCGAAGTAGTCGCTCACGGGGCCTCGCAGGAGCGCCTCCGGGAGCGGCGAGAAAAGGTAGGGGCTGTAATCCCGGGCGATGGCCTCGAGCTCGGGGAACCGGGTCGACGGCGCGACGCGCTCCATCGGTCCCCAGGACTGCCAGTTGTTGAGGAGGAAGGCGGCCGGGGCGGGCGCCCTGAAGACCTCGACGCGCCCGGGCTTCCCCGAGACCGTGCCCGTGACGAGATACCCTCCCGCCGTCCTCTCGACGACGGCCTCGAGCCTGCCCCTCTCCAGCCGCCTGACGACGCGTCCGGCCCGGGCGGGCCTGCCGAAAAGATGCGGCTTCGGCGTCACGGCCGCTTGATGTCGTTCTTCCGGCAGAAGAACTCGATCTTCTCGGCGAGCTCGTCGGCTTTGGCCACGGCCCGGTCCTCGGTCAGCGTCGCCCGCAGGCCGGCCAGCTCGCCGCGGATCTTGAGGATCTCGGTGACGACGGCGTCGATGTCGAAGGACGAGTCCAGGCCGAAGGTGCCGGCCCGGCCGGCGGCGCTGGTGAACTTGCCGACCAGGATGACGTAGCGGTCGTTGAGGTGCTCGACGAGCTGGACCTCCTCCGAGGGCGCCCGGCCCACCTTCTGGTACACGAGATAGGCGGCCCCGGCGATGAGGGCGAAGACGAGAAGCGTTCTGGCCATGGCGGTCCCTCCGCCGGCATTGTAATCCCGTCCCGCGGCGGGGGCAACAGGGAAAAGGGCCCCGTCCCCGGTCACTTCTTCTTCAGCAGCTCCTTGACCGCGGCCTCGATCTGCTGGTCGCGGCCGGCCGACATGACGTCCGGATCGTTCTTGACCGGGATGTCCGGCTCGAGCTGGTTGTTCTCGCAGAGCTTTCCGTCCGGCGTCCGCCAGCCGCCCTGGGGGATGCCGAAGCGCAGGGTGGGATCGATCTGCGATTCCCACCAGACGAACGTCCCCGTGCCGGGGACCGGCATGCCCAGCGTCTGACCGAGGCCCCGGACCTTGTATTCGACGGGGAAGAGGTGGGCGTCGGAGTAGTTGCATTCGCCCATCACGACGATGGACGGCTTGATCCATTTGTTCATCGGCTCCTGGCCCACGAGCTGGCCGCGGGGCACGATGTCGAAGACCTTCTTCCCGCTCAGGAAATCGGACAGGGTGTCGTGGAGGTTGCCGCCGCCGTTGAAGCGGGTATCGACGATCAGCGCGTCCTTGTCCGGGCTCAGCCCGAGGACCTCTTCGATGACCGTCCGGTAGCTGGCGTCGTTCATGCTCCGGACGTGGACGTAACCGAGGCGGCCGCCGGACAGACGGTCGACGTCGGCCCGGCGGCTGCGGACCCAGCGCTGATAGAGCAATCCGTTCTCCTCGCCGAGGGAAACGGGCTTGACCGTCTCCTCCCAGCGCTTCCCGCCGGCCGGGTCGAGGACGGACAGAAGGACGAGCTGGCCGGCCTTGCGGTTGAGGAACCTGTAATGGTCGACCGTCCTATCGAGGGCCTGGCCGTCGATCTTTTCGATGACGTGGCCCGCCCGGATCTTCAGATGGGCCTTGTCCAGGGGGCCGCCGGAGACGACCTCGGCCACCTTGAGCCCGGGCCCGGCGAAATCGTAGTCCATGAAGAGGCCGAGCGAGGCCGTGGCGTCCGCGGCCGGCAGTCGCTGCGGCGAGAAATAGCAGCCCGTGTGCGAGACGTTCAACTCGCCCAGCAGCTCGCTGACCATCTCGGCGTAATCGTAATTGTTGGCGATGAAGGGCAGGAATTTCCGGTAGACGCCGTAGTAGCCTTCCCAATCGGCGCCGTAGAGATCGGCCACCAGCATCTTCTGCTTCATCTGCCGCCACATGTGGTCGTACATGTAGGCCTTCTCGGCGGTCTGGTCGAGGACCATCTCGCCGCCGACGGTCACGGGCTCGGACTTGCCGCTCTCGGGGTCGATCTTCACGATCCGGCCGTCGGCGAAGACGAACAGCGCCTTCCCGTCGGCCGCCAGTTCCATCCCGGTCTGGTTGGCGCCCAGCTTGGAAAAGAGCTTGGTGTCGCGCGTCCGGGTTTCCGTCACCCACAGGTCGTAGCCCTTCTCGAAGCGGGCCAGGTAGAAGAGCTTCTCGCCGTTCTTGGACAGGGCCATGTCGGCGATGTCGGCCGAGTGAATGGTCAGACGGATCTTGCGACGGTCCAGGCCTTCGAGCTCGAAAGCGAGGTCCTTCTTGGGCTCCTCCGGCTTGACCGCCGCGCCCTTGGCCTTGGGCATGTCCTTGTCGGCCTTGTCCTTCTCCTCCTTGACCTTGTCCTCCTGCTCCTTGACGAGGGCGAACTCCTCCTTGGACAGGCGGAACCGGTCGTACGCGGCCCGGGTGAAGAACATGCCGTAAACGTCGTATTCCACGGGATTCCCCGCGGTATTGATGGCGCCCTCCCGGGGGCTGCCGTAGGTCATCATCGTCCCGTCCATCCCCCAGCGGGCCGAGAGGGTGCCGAAACCGTTCTTGGTCAGGTCGACGACCTTGCCCTTGCCGTCGCTCGAGACGAGCCCGACCTGCGGGGTGAACAGGTTGACGAAGGCGAACTGGACCAGGAACCACTTGCCGTCCGGGCTCCACCGGTAGCTCTGGTCCCCGTCGGAGTAGGAATAGTTGTAAGCGGCGGGCAGGATCGGCCGTGTTTGCCCGGAGGCGCGGTTGACGACCTTCAGGACAACGCGGTCCTCCAGGTACGCGACCTCCTTGCCGTCGGGGGAGAATTCCGGCTGGAATTCCTCGGCCGCCGTGGCCACGACCGGCTCCTCCTTGAGGACGGTCGAGGCGAAGAAGTAGGGTTCCTCCTTGCGCACGATCGAGGCCGTGTAGATGTTCCAGTTGTTGTCGCGCTCGGCGGCGTAGACGAGCGTCCTTCCGTCGGGGCCGAAGCTGACGCTGCGCTCCTGGCCCGGGGTGTCGGTGATGCGCTTGGCAAGACCGCCCTCGACGCTGCCGACGAAGACCTCGCCGCGGAAGACGTAGGCCAGCTCCTTGCCGCTGGGCGAGAGCCGCATCTCGGTGATGCCGCCGCTGACCGGGACGGTCCGTTCGAGGACCCGGCGTCCGTCCTGGGCGATGCGGATCCCGACCTTCCGCGGCGCCGCCGGGCCGGACTTGGTGTAGATCTCGCCGTCGTAGCCGAAGCAGAGCAGGCCGTTGTCGGCGCGGGTCAGGAAGCGTACGGGGTTCTTGGTGAAGTCGGTCAGCGCCGTCGAGACGGCGGGCGTGCTCAGCGAGCTCTTGTAGACGTTGAAGGAGCCGCCCTGCTCGCTCAGGTAATAGTAGTCGTCGCCGTTCGCGTCGAAGACGGGATTGCGGTCCTCGCCCGCGAAGGTCGTCAGCTGCGTGTTCTTCTTGGCCTTGAGGTCGTAGACCCAGATGTCGCGGGTCACGGCCGAGGTGTGGTGCTTGCGCCATTCGCTCTCGTAGCCCTTCTGGTCGTGGTAGATGATCTTGCCGCCGGCCGGATCGACGGTGGCGGCGATGGCCGGCTGGGTCAGGACGAGGGCGGCTTCTCCGCCGCCGACGGGGACGCTGTAAAGCTCCGGGAACGTGGACATGGAGACCTGGACGTTGGCGGCCGAGTCCTGGCGGGACGCCGTGAACAGGATGCCCTTGTCGTCCGCCGTGAAGCCGCTGGGGACATCGGGGCCGGAGTGAAAGGTCAGGCGCCGGGCCTCTCCGCCTTCGGCCGGCATGACGAACACGTCGAAGTTGCCGTAGCGGTCGGAGGCGAAGGCGACCGATCTCCCGTCGTGGCTCCAGACGGGGGCGTAGTCGTAGGCCTCGCTGATCGTCAGGGGGATAGCCTGGCCGCCCGCGGCCGGGACCCTGTAGATGTCGCCCATGGAACAGAACAGGATCGTCCCGCCATCGGGCGAGACGGCCGGGTATCTCAGCCAGAGAGGACCCTCCTGGGCCCGGAGCGGAAGAGCCCCGGCCAGGACGGCCGTCAGGATGAGCGACAGGACCAAGGACTTCGGAACGGAACGGCGGGAAATCGGCATGGATTCCTCCATTGGGTTGAGATCGTCCATTGCTTGAGACGCCCCCGGAAGGGGTTTGGTTCCCTTTCGGATACGGTCGTTTTCAGTAATAGGGCAGGCCGTTCGCCGGGTCGAGGTCCTTGACGTTCAGGACCTCGACGACGACATACTTGCTCATGCCTCTCCAGGGCAGCGGCGCGATGTACTCCTTGTAGCGCAGCTCGACGAACTTGCCGCTGGCCCGTTCGAGGGACCTGGCCAGGTTGCCGTTCGTGATGCTGAACTGGAATTCGTTGCTCTGCATGGCCCCGGGAGTCGTGGCGCGGAACCCGGTCTGGATCAGCCGGCCTTCCCAGGTCTTGAAGACGTAGCCCTTCCTGACGATGAAGTTGAGATTGCCCGCCTTGACGCCTTCGCCGAAGACGAAGTAGTGCCGCCACCAGAATATGCCTCCGCCGACCAGCACGAGAGCGATGAGGCCGAGGATGAGGAACTTTCGCATGATCTCCGTCCGACGCTAGTATCCGCCGCGCCGGACCGGTTGTCAACCGGCCGGAATGCTCGCTCAGAAAAGCGGGGCCGGGCCAGCACGGCACAGCTCTCCTTGGCCTCCCGGCCGGTGTCCCGGTTCCCCCTGGGGCTGGGCGTCGGGGTCGTCCCCACGCTGAGCCCGGCCCTCTACTCCGCGGGCCTGAACGACAAGCTGCTCGGAGGCCTGGAGGTCTTCGCCGGCATGGGTCTGTGTGATAAGGGGAAAAGGGACGGAATGATCATCCGGGAATGGACAGAAAAATCGTCAAAAATACCCATGAAAATCGCGGGGCAGAACCCTGTAGAATATCGTCCTACAGGGAGGAGACATGCTCCGAATGAACCAAATCGACGAGCTCACTCAGCGCGTTTTTCGGCACTCCCCGAAAACCCCATATGCAGTTAGTCCAAAGCAGAGGTTGAGGTTCTTGTCGACGATCGAGGCGGGTAGTTCCTCCCTGCCCGATGCCCAACACGGCGCAGCCCGACATCGCCAGGATTACCGCCAGAACCGCTGAAAAAGAAAGAAAACAAAGGAACATATACCGAAACTTTCTTTTCATGACATCCCTCGTTAACGATAATATTATCAGTAATATATAGGTAAAAGCCAAGCTCTTGACACCTGTCCGCGGGTCGGACTATCATCGGTTCGCGATGGGAAGCTTCAGTTCTGAGCCTCAAGCGAACGCCTTTTGCGCGGTGACGATTCAGACGGCCACGACCCGCCGGGCCGGACGCGAGGACAGGCAATGAGCGACATCAGCGGCGGCGAGAAGCAGAACGCGAAGGCCCCTGGCCGCCGTTTCCATACTCCGCAAACATCTGCCCGATCTGAAAATCCGGGTGATCAATGTCGTCGATCTGATGAAGCCGCAGCCCGACACGGAACATCCGCACGGGCTGAGCGATCCGGACTTCGATGCGCTATTCACCAAGGACAAGCCGATGGTCTTCTCGCTCCACGGCTATCCCTCGTTGGTTCACCACTGGAAGTGGGATCTGACCCATGAATAAGTTCAAGCAACTCTGGAGCAATCTGCGGTCGGGCTTTTGGTTCATGCCTTCGCTGATTATCATGGCCAGCATTGGACTGGCGGCGGCTTTGATCGCAGCTGACTCGGCCGGAATCCACCGGTGGCTGGCTCGGTGGCCGCGCCTGTTTGGCGCCGGAGCGGAAGGCGCGCGCGGGATGATGTCCACGATAGCGGGTTCGATGATGTCCGTGGTGGGCGTCACATTCTCCATGATCCTGGTGGTGCTGGCGCTGGCCTCGAGCCAGTACACCTCGCGCATCCTGCGGAACTTCATGCGCAGCCGCG
>CAZFBC010000023.1:0-659 GCA_964517245.1 uncultured Eubacteriales bacterium
CCGCGATCCGCGCATCGGCGTGGTCACGGTGCTCGACGTGCGGGTGACGGCCGAGGCGGGACGGTGGCCGCTGCCCGTCGAGCTGGCCAAGCCGGCCCACCAGCCGCACCTCGAGAACTTCTTCGACGCGGTGCGCCTCGGGACGCCGCTCAGCTGCCCGGCCGAGCTGGCCTACGAGTCCTGCGTCGCCGTGCTCAAGGCCAACGAGGCGGTCAAGGCCCGCCGGGTCATGGAGCTCAGACCGGAGCAGTTCAAGGCATGAGACGCGCGGACCGGACCCTCACCGGCGCGTGCGGCCTCGCGCTGGCCGCCGCGCTCGCGTTCGCGTCCGCCGGCTCAGCCGGGACCGGCGGCCAGGCCACGCCGGCGGGCCAGGAGGCCCCGAAAGCGGCCTGGGACGGCAGCCGGACGACGCCGGTCCACCTCCTCCCCCTGCGCGACGAGAACGACGAGCTCATCGTCCCGACCGGGACGGACCCCCGGCCATACTCGGCGCGCTTCACGTGCGGCCCCTGCCACGACTACGCGACGGTCGCGGGCGGCTGGCATTTCGGGGCCGTGACGGCGGCGGAGAGCGGCCGTCCCGGCGAGCCCTGGCTCTGGTCCGACCCGAAGACGGGGACGGTCCTGCCGCTGTCCTACAGGAGATGGCCGGGACG
>CAZFBC010000023.1:669-17982 GCA_964517245.1 uncultured Eubacteriales bacterium
CCTTCTTTTCGGCCGGCACATGCCCGGCGGCGGCCCGGCCGAGCCCCCGGACGAGGAGACGCTGGCCCATCCGGAGTCGCGCTGGAACGTCTCGGGGAAGGCCGAGATCAACTGCCTGGCCTGCCACAACAGGTCGGGACGCCAGGACCACGGCGAATGGGCCAAGCAGGTCCTCCGCGAGAACCTGCGCTGGGCGGCCACGGCGGCCGGCGGCGTCGGCGAGGTCGGCGGCATGGCCTCCCGGCTCAAGGAGACCTGGGACATCGCCGACGGGCCCAACCTCGACGACCACGAGTGGGCCGTCGCCCCCTACGTCAAGTACAGGGCGTCCGACTTCGATTCCAAGCACCGCTACTTTTTCGACCTCGGCCACCGGCCCTCCGACGAGCGCTGCCTCGACTGCCACTCGGTCTCGCCCAGGGACGAGGCCCAGTGGAACGCCGACGCGGACGTCCACGCGGCGGCCGGCCTGACGTGCGCCGACTGCCACCGGAACGATCTCGGCCACGCCATGGTCCGGGGCTACGAGGGCGAGGCCGCCGCGACCGGGAACCGGGCCTCGGGTTCGTTCACCTGCCGGGGCTGCCATCTCGGCGAGGACGCGGACGGCGTGAAGAGCGTCGTGCCCGGCCGCCTCGGCGCCCCTTTTCCCAGGCACACCGGCATCCCGCTCGTCCACTTCAAGCGTCTCTCCTGCACGGTCTGCCACTCGGGGCCGAAGCCGCGGGACGGCTTCACCCGGGTGCGGACGTCGCGGGCCAACCGGCTGGCGATCTACGGCGTCGCCACCTGGTCGACGGACGCGCCCGCGATCGTCGAGCCCGTGTACAGGAAGGACGACCGGCACAGGATCTCCCCCCACCGGCTCGTCTGGCCGGCCTTCTGGGCCAGGCGGACGGGCCGGGACCTCGTCCCGTTGAAGCCGGCCGAAGTCGAGGCCGCCGCGGGCGAGGCCCTCGGACCGGAAGAGCGCATCGCCAGGGTCCTCGTCGCTCTGACCCAGGTCATGGCCGAGGACGAGGTCCCCGTTCTGGTCGCGGGGGCGTGGGTGTTCTCGCCGAACGTCGACGGCGGCCTCGACGCGACGCCGCGTCCCGGGGCCGAGGCCGCCGGGCCGGTCTTCTGGGGCATCCGGAAAGGCGGGGAGATCGCGCCCCTGGTCCCCGATTTCGATCCGGCGGCCGAGGACAAGGACCCGGACGTCGAGACGAGGTTCCAGGAGTTCCTGCAGGCGCTGGGCACGGTCGCCGGCGCGCCGGGCGAGCCGGCCCTCGTCGTCCGGAGGACGCGCTACCGTCTCGCCGACGGCTATCTGGAAACGTCCGAGGCCCCGGCCGGGACGGCCGAGGCCTCCGGGCCCGGCTGGCTCGTCGAGGGCGCGCTCGCTCCCCTGGCCGCGGACTTCGACCTCCGGACCGCGACCGCCAAGGCCGGGACCGGGCGGACGCTGACCGAGGAGCAGGTGGCGCGCGTCCTCGGGGCGCTGGCCGCCGCGGCCGGCGGGAAGGAAAAAGCGGAGTTCGTCTACGTCTCCGGCGGCCGGTTGTTCCGGCGGAACGCGGACGGAGGCCTCGACGCGAGCGACGATCCCGCGGCCGCTCCGGTGACCTGGCCCATGGCCCACAACGTCCGGCCGGCCCAGCAATCGCTCGGCTGGAAGAGCTGCGCCGACTGCCACAGCGCCGGCTCCGACTTTTTCTTCGCCGGGCTCGAGGGCGACGGCCCCCTCCTGACGAAGAGGGCGGCGAAGCGCTCGGCGTCTTCCTTCATGGGGCTCGGCGGCCTTTTCCAGAGGTTCTTCGGCCTGTCGTTCATCGCCCGGCCCGTGTTCAAGGCCGTCCTGGCGGTCTGCGCCTTCGTCGTCGGATCGCTCCTCCTCCTGGCCGGCGTCGTCGCCCTCGGCCGCCTCGCCGGGTTCCTCGAGAAGAAGGGATAGCCATGCTGTTCACGACCGTCGCGATCCTCGCCGTCGGCGGGACCCTTCTCGGTCTCGCCTTCCACCGCTTCCGGACGACCCGTCCGGAAGCCCGGTCGAGCCTCCTCTACGTCGAGATCCTCAAGAAGTACCTGGCCTGGCTCGCCCTCCGGACCGTCCAGATGTCGAGGCGCGCGTCGCCGAAGGCCTGGCGGGCCTACGTCGAAGGCCTGCCGCTCTGGCGCCTGCCCGTCCCGGACAAATGGCTCCACGTGTGCTTTTTCGGGAGCTTCCTCTACCTCGCGGCGAGCGGCTTCTTCTTCGCCGTCTTCGTTCCGCGGGGGATCTACGGCTACCCCCTCATCGGCCACGTCATGGCCGGAGGGCTTTTCGCCGCCTGCCTCGCGGCCGTCGTCGTCTTCAAGGGAAGGGGTTACATCTCAGCCCCCAGGCCGATCAGCCTGAGCCTGACCCTCCTCGACCCCCGCAAGATGGGCATCACCGCGGCCAGGGTCAAGCTCGCGGCCTTCTGGCTGTTCGTCCTGGCCGGGTTCCTGCTGACCTCGACGGCCCTCCTGCCCATGCTGCCGCTCCTGCGGACGGCCGGGCAGAAGCTCATGTTCGATCTCCACCGCTACAGCGCCCTGGCGTCCCTCCTCGCCGCCGTGGTCTTCGCCGGCCTCGAGCTCTTCGAGCGGGACCGCGCCCCGGGGCCCCGATAGAACGCCCGGCCGTCCCTACTTCGTCCGGAGCGAGCTGTCGCGGCTGCCGTTGTCGTAGTGCCCGACGAGCTCGACCGCCTTCCCGTCCTTGACCACGAACTCGGCCCGGAAGGTGTCGAGCCCGTCGAGGGCGAAGAGCGTCGCGGTCAGGGGGACGAGTCGGTATTTCGGCCCCGTCCGCTGATAGTAAAGGGCGCCGTTCTCGAAGGTCACCTTGCGCTCGCCGTAGACGCCGGCATAGCCCTTCAGGACCTCCGCGTCGACGCGCACCGGGCTCCGCCTGGCCTTCTCACCGGCCAGGATCCAATCCAATTCGGCCTTCGCCTGCGGGTCGGTCGCCTTCGCGGCCAGCTTCTCGACGGCCAGGGCGTAGGCCCGGTCGAAAGCCTCCGCGGCCGGGCAGGCGATGTCCGGCGCGACGCCCGTCCCCTCCCAGTTGGTCTTGGAGACCGGGTTGATGGCCCGGGCAAAGGGCACCCGCAGGAGAAAGTCGCGCTGGACGATCCGGGTCGCCGTCGGGTGGGCCCCGCCGCCCGTCGTCTCGCCGAGGACGGTCGCCCGCCGGAGGTTCTTCATGTTGTAGGTGAACTCCTCGGCCCCCGAGAAGGTCCGGGCGCTCGTCAGGATGTAGAGGTCGGCGCCCGAGGCCCTCGGGCCGGGGACGTAGGGCAGGGTCCAGTAGTTCTCGGTCAGGTCCAGGGCCCGGGCATAGAGGTCGTTGAGATGGACCGGCTCGTCGAAGAAATAGGAGCTGATGAGCTGGATCTGGGCCGGTTCGCCGCCGCCGTTCTGCCGCAGGTCGACGATGATGGCGTCGCAATAGGCCAGGAAGTTCATGGCCGCGACGGCCGTCGCCCCGGCCCGGTCGGGCGAGGCGAACATCCGGAAGTCGAGGTAGCCGACGTTGCCCGGAAGCCGCTCCACCTTGCGGAAGCCGAAGTTCTCGCGGCGGGCCTGTCGCTCGCGGCGCTCGCGGACCCTGGCCGCCTCCTCCTCGCTCTGGCCCTCGAGACGCCTGATGTCCTCGGCCACGGCGGGATTGTGGGAGAAGCCGGTGTGGCGGTCCTTGGTCACCTCGAGGATGACCGCCGCGACGGCCCGGGCGAAGTCCGGAGGGGCGGCCAGCCGGTCGAAGTCGCCGGCCGCGAGCTTGGCCCGGAGCGCCGCCTCGACCTTCCCGGCGGCGTCGGCGAAGATGTAGTCCTTGTTGAAGATCGTCGCGATCTCGTCGACGACGGCCCGCCTCTTGGCGGCGTCGAGGGCCGGGGCCCCGGACTCCTGGGCGAAGGCGGCCGCGAGCCAGAGGGCGAGGACCGCGAGGACGACGATCGCACAGCGGATGGCTTTGGACATGGCGAACCTCCTACTTATGTCTTGATTCGGGCCAGGATCTGCCCGATCTTGTTGACCAGCGGGCCGGCGCCGCCGTCGGTGTTGGACATCGCGGCGACGATGTAGCCGGAACCGAGGTGGATGTCGAGCCGGGAATTGATGCCGTCGAAACCGCCGCTGTGGCCGACGGTCTTCCCGCCCGGGCCCTGGACGACCTGGAAGCCGTGGCCGTAGTTCGAGCCCTTGAAGTCCGCCCACATCAGGTCCCGGGTGGCCTTCGAGACGAGCTTGCCGCCGAGAAGGGCCAGTGCGAACCGATGCAGGTCCCCGACCGTCGAGAAGCCGCCGCCGGCCGGCCCCCCCTTGATGACGTGGCTGTAGAGGTTGTTCCGCCACTTGTAGGGGCTCGAGGGCTCGGGACTGTAGCCGACGGCCAGGTTCTCGACCGCGTAGTCCATCTCGTAGCAGTCGGTGTCCTTCATCCCGGCCGGACCGTGGACGGCCTTGCGGACGTGCTCGAAGTAGTCCTCCCCGGTGACCTTTTCGATGACCACGCCGAGGAGGAACATCCCGGTGTTGCTGTACTGGAACCGCTCGCCGGGCGTGAAGGCGGGCCGGTCGTCCTTGATGAGCGGCTTGTAGTCGTCGAGCTTCCGGAACAGGTCGCGCGAGCTCTTGACGTAGACGTCGTTGAAATAGCTCCCCAGCCCGGAGGTGTGGGTCAGGAGGTGGCGGACGGTGATCTTCGCGGTGACGTCCTCGGGCAGCCAGGTCTCGTCGACCCACTTGCCGATCGGGTCGTCGAGCGAGAGCTTGCCGGCCTCGGCCAGGCGGGCGACGGCGACGGAGGTGAACATCTTGTTCATCGAGCCCAGGTTGAACTTGGTGTCGATGTTGTTGGGGACGTGGAACGACCGGTTGGCCTCGCCCGCCGCGTCGGTCAGCAGGACCTCGGCCCCCCGGGCGACCAGCAGGGTCCCCGAATACCAGTCCCTGCCCTTGAGCCTGGCCATCAGGGCCTTGATCTCGCCGACGGCCTGTTTCTCGGAGAGAGGCGACTCGACCAGGTCGAGCGGGGGTCGGGCCTGGCCGAAGCCCAGCCCGGCGATGAGGAGGTCCGGCGCTTCGCCGAAACGGAAGGTCAGGGCCCACCAGCCGCCCAGGAGGCGGTCTCGGACGACGACAACGGTCACGTCCGGGCGCTCGGGCGAGAAGGTGCGGACGGAATGGAAGTCGACGCCGCCCGTGTCCCGCTGGAACCGGAGGGCGGTCGCGACGTGCTCCTCGACCGGGGCGATGACCCGGAACGCCTCCGCGCACTCCTCGGCCAGGAAGCGCTTCATGCGCTCCGCGCTCCCCGAATTGAGGACCTCGATGACGGAGCGGATGCGGGCCCCCGCGGCCCCCGCGGGCATCGCGGCCGTGTCCTTGAAGGCGGGAGCGGGCTGCGACTGGGACGGAGCGCCCGGCCCGGCGAGGGCCAGGGCCAGGATGAAAAGCGTGATCCAACGACCGGCTGTTCGATACATCGGGAACCTCCTCGAGTCGATCAAAGACATGTCTCCCTCACCGCGTCCAGCCTGTCGGGCGCCCGGGCGAGAGCCCCTTGACCAGCAGGTCTGCGATGCGTCCGACCTGGCCTTCCACGTCCTCCCTCCGGCCGAGCTCTTGGGGCGAAAGGCTGAACGGAAGGAGGGCGTTCGTGCTCTGGACCAGGGCGAACGACGTCGTCCGCGGGTCCGGACACTCCAGGGCCCCTGTCCGGGCTCCTTCTCTCAGGACGGCCTCGAGAACGGCCGCTTCCTTTTCGAAATGGGCTTCGCGGCGGGCGATTAGCGCCGGCCTGACCGACGACAGGAGGTCGCTCAGGTTCCGGGAGTAGTGAGCGACGCTGTCGAAGCGGAAGAGGACCCTCAGGACGAGCATCCTCCGGAGCCGCCTGTCGGTGGGCTCCGGCGACGCGCCGATCTCGCCGAGCTTGGCGACGACCCGCTCGGCGATTCGGTCGACGTGGGCCAGGACCAGCTCCTCCTTGGAGGGGAAATGAAGGTAGATCGTGCCCTTGCCTATCCCGACCTCCCGGGCCACGTCCTCCATGGTCATCTTTTTATACCCGAACCTGGCCAGAAGCCCGTCCACGGCGTCCAGGATGAGGTCCCGGATGTCTTCCCGGCGGGCTGTTTTCCTCATGTATATGACTTCTGACCAATATCATATATTAGTCACTTCGCGATGTCAATGGGGGCCTTCAAGTTTATTTGGGGCCGACAAAACGTCCGGTCGGGCTTATTTTCAGACCCGTATCTGGTCAGCGATCTCGTCCGCGGTGGTCACGAAAGCGAAGCCGAAGGCGAGGTTCAACAGGCTGGCCAAATGCATGTCCTCGGTGATCGTCCCCATCCCGTCCGCGGGAACGAAGACCCGGTAATCCCGGAAATAGGCGTCCCGCGCCGTCGATTCACAGCACAAGTTGGTCATCACGCCTGAAACGACGAGGTCCTCGATCTTCAGGCAGCGGAGCACCGTTTCGAGGTCCGTGTTGTAGAACGCGGAGTAGCGGTGTTTGACGATGACCTTCTCCCCCTCGAGCGGACCCAGCTCGGGGTGGATCCGGCTTGCTTCGCTCCCCTGGAGGCATCTCCCCTCCCACCACCAGTCCATGATGCCGAGGTCGGATCCGTTGGGGTGATGCGCGTGCTGGGTGAAGATCACGGGACGCCCCGCCGCCCGGAAAGCCCCGGCCAGCCGCTTGACGGCCGGCAGGGCCGCTGGGCCGCCGCACGCGTAGGTTGGCGACTCGGGGTCCAGGAAGAACATCTGCATGTCGACGACGAGCAGGGCGCTGGCGGCGGCGTTCAGGGTCATTCTGTGCAGGTTGTGCGGTCCGATCCTCGCCAGCCAAGCTGCGGCCTTCGACTCGATCGTCCCCGCGGAGGCGTAAGGTCTCATTCGTGACAGCTCCCGCCCCTCACGAGACGATGACGATGGCCTCGCCCGCGACCGCGTCGAACTTGCAGACCTCGTAGCAGGAGCGGCACCTGATGCACTTGCTCTGGTCGAGGTTGTGCGGCTGGGACCGGGGGCCGGAGATGGCCTTGGTCGGACAGACCTTGACGCACATCTGGCAGCCCGTGCAGCGGTCCGGCAGGATGCGGAACGTGACCAGGTCGCGGCAGACGGCCGCCGGACAGCGCTTGTCGGCGACGTGGGCGATGAATTCGGAGCGGAAGTACCTGAGGGCGGTCAGCACCGGAAGGGGAGCCGTCTGGCCGAGCCCGCAGAGCGAGCTGTTCTGGACGATGCGGCCGAGCTTCTCCAGACGGGCCAGGTCCTCCTCCAGGCCCTGGCCCGAGGCGATCTTCTCGAGGATCCCGACCATGTGACGCGTCCCGACCCGACAGGCGACGCACTTGCCGCACGACTCGCTTTGGACGAACGACAGGAAGACCCGGGCCGCGTCGACCATGCAGGTGTCCTCGTCCATGACCATGACCCCGCTCGAGCCCATGATGCCCCCCGCCTCCTGAAGGGAGTCGAAGTCGAACGGGGTCTCGATCTTCCCGCCCGGCAGGAACCCCCCGGAAGGGCCGCCGACCTGGACCGCCTTGAGGCTTTTTTTATTGGGGATGCCGCCGCCGATCTCATAGATCAAGGTTGACAGGGGGGTCCCCATGGGCACCTCGGCGATGCCGGAGTTGACGATCTTCCCGGTGAGGGAGACCACCGCCGTCCCCGTGCTCTTGGCGGTGCCGATGGACGCGAACCGGTCCGCTCCTTCGGCGACGATGGGCGGGACGCAGGCCAGGGTCTTGATGTTGTCGACGATGGTCGGCTTATCCCAAAGACCCTTCACGGCGGGATAGGGAGGCCGGCTGCGGGGCATGCTCCGCGTGCCCTCGAGCGAGCTGAGGAGGGCGGTCTCCTCCCCGGAGACGAACGTCCCCCCGCCCTCGAAGACCTCGATGTCGAAGCCGAAATCCGAGCCCAGGACCTTCGGCCCGAGGTAGCCCCGGCCGCGGGCCTGCTCGAGCGCGGCCCGGGTCCGCCGGGAGGCCAGCGCGTAGTCGGCCCGGCAATAGAGGAACCCCCGCGAGGCCCCGATCGCGTAGCCGAGCAGGATCAGGCCCTCGATGACGGCGTGCGGGTCGGCCTCGAGCAGGCTGCGGTCCATGAAGGCGCCCGGGGCGCTCTCGTTGACGTTGCCGACGGCGTACTTCTCGTCCCCCGGCTGGCGGCGGCAGATATCCCACTTCCGCCACGTCGGGAAGCCCGCCCCGCCGCGGCCCCTCAGGCCCGCGCGCCGGACCTCCTCGACGACCGCCTCGGGGCTCATCGAGGTCACGGCCCTCTTCAGGCCGCGATAGCCGCCCCGGGCCTCATAATCGCCGATCCGGTCCGGGTCGATGATGCCGCAGTTGCGCAGGATGTTCCTCGTCTGGTTCTTGTAGAAGACGATGTCCTCGTAGCGGGGGACGGCCTCCTTGGTGACCGGGTGGCGGTAGAACAGCCGCTTGACCGGCTCCCCGCCGGCCAGGTGGGACTCGGCGATGTCCTTGGCGTCGCCGGGCTTGACCTGGCAATAGAAGATGCCCTCCGGCTCGACGATGACGATCGGCCCCTTCTGGCAGAAGCCGTGGCAGCCGGTCAGGCCGACCTCGACCCGGCCGCCGAGCCCCAGCCGGGCGACCTCTTTCTCGAGGGAGGCCCGGATCTCCGCCGATTTCCCGGAGGCGCAGGCCGTGCTCTCGCAGACGAGGACCCTGGTCGTCGGGGGCAGGCCGCTCATGACGGTTTCTCCTGGGGATCGAGGGATTCGACGAGGCGCATGAACGTGACCCGGTTCATCCGGCCGTGGACCTCGCCGTCGGCGACGACGACGGGGGCCATGGCGCAGCAGCCCAGGCAGCCGACGGCCTCCAGGCTGAGCCCGCGGTCCGGCGTCGTCTGGCCGTGGCCGATGCCCCGCTCGAACTTCATGGCCTCCATGAAGTTCGGCGCCCCGCCGACGTGGCAGGAGTTGCCCAGGCAGACCTGGATGTGGTGCCGTCCCGGCGGCTCGAAGCGGAACTGGGGATAGAACGTGGCCACGCCGTAGATCTCGTTCTCCGAGACCCGGAGCTCGCGGGAGAGCAGCCGGACCGCCTCCCGGGACAGGTAGCCCTCCGCGTCCTGGGCCCGCTTCAGGAGGGGGAGCAGGCTCTTGCGCCTCTCCCGCGTCCTCCGCCTGACAGCGTCGGTCGTCTGCCTGGTCATCTTCGCCTCCTTGCCGCGCCCGCCGTCATCGCGCCTTCCGGTCTGGCTCCGGGCGCCGCTTCCTGTAGATCTCCCGCAGGGCCCGGATCCGGTCTTGGGAGAGGAAGACGCACTCGCCGATCTCGTCGCGGCCGAGCGCGGCGTCCTCGGCGTGGCTCCGGCAGGTCGGGGCGCCGCACAGGCCGCAGTTCAGCATGGGCAGGGCCTTCAGGTACTCGGCCGCCTTCTTCTTCCGCTCGACCCGCCCCCGCAGGTCGACGTCCTTGCCCTCGGTGTTGCGCGGCTTCACCGGGGCCCGCAGGGAGAGGTCTTCCTCGGCGAAGCGCCGCTCGACCTCCGTCCGGAACTCCGGCGACGGCTCCCCCCGGGCGGCGACCAGCCGCAGGTTCTTGCTGCGGGCGACATAGACGTTCTCGACGGTCAGGTTGCCGCCTATGCAGGCCCCCTGGCAGGCGTGGCATTCCAGGAACTCGACGTTCCGGATCTTGCCCTTCTCGACGTCGCCGAGGACCTTGATGATGTCCGAGAGCCCCTGGAGGGGCAGGTAGTGCTCCCGCGAGAGCCTGGGGAACTCCCCCTCCGGAGATGCCGAGAGGACCCACTCGCTCCAGCCCTCCTCGGGCTTCGGGGGCTCGGCCGGGCCGGCGTTCCGCCGCATGATGGCCAGCAGGTCGTTGTAGATCTGGGAGATGCCGACGGAGCCGTCCAAGTGGCTCCCGGCCCCCTCGGCGGGCTGGAGGATGGAGATCGTCTTGGCCTGGCAGGGCGCGATGTAGACGGCCGCGACGTCCTCCGGGGCCAGCCCCTTGAGCCGCGAGTAGTGCCGCTTGAGCTCCCGGCCCGCGATCTCGCGGGGCGCGTCGATGCGGATGAGGTGGTCGACCAGGGCCGGGTAGGCGACCTGGACCAGCCGGACGACGACCGGGCAGGAGTTGGAGATCAGGGGGAAGGGGCCGGCCCACTTCTCGACGTAGTCCCGGATGGCCCGGTCGATCAGCTCGATGTCCACGGCGTACTTCCAGACGGCGTCGAAGCCCAGCCCGAGCAGGGCCTGCCCGACCTGGGCGGGCGTCGCGGCGAACTGGGCGAACAGCGCCGGCGAGGCCACGGCCACCTTGAACTTGAAGCGGTCGAGCTCGGCGAAGGTGATGGTCGTGGCCACGATGGCCCCCCGGGCGCAGACCCCGAGGCAGGACCCGCAGTCGACGCACAGCTCCGGGATGACCGCCGCGGTGCCCTTCTTGACCCGGATGGCCCGGGTCGGGCAGGCCCGCATGCAGGCCATGCAGCCGTCGCATTTCTCCGGGACGATCCGGAAGCCGTGGGTCAGCTCAGCCATGGGCGTCCAGCCGGATCCGGGCGATGACCGCCGTCCCCTTCCCGACCTCGGTCTCGATCCTGAGCTCGTCGGCGTTCTTCCTCATGTTCGGCAGGCCCATGCCGAAGCCGAAGCCGAGCTCCCGCATCTCGTCCGAGGCCGTCGTGTACCCCTCCTGGAAGGCCAGCTCGAGGTCCGGGATGCCCGGGCCCTCGTCCCGGATCTCCAGGCTCACCTCGTCCTCGGTCAGGATGAAGGTCAGGGTCCCCTGCCGGGCGTACATGACCACGTTCATCTCGGCCTCGAAGGCCACGACCACGACCCGCCGGAGGCTGGGCGCGTCGATGTCCAGGTCGCGGAGGAGGACCTTGATCTCGCCGGCGATCTCGCCGGCCGTGTCGAAGTTCCCCCCCTGGATCGGGTAGCTCTCCCGCAGCAGCTCGGCGGCCATCAGGACACGCCCTTGAGCCCCTTGTTGTAGAGGACGGCGCAGATGTCGAACATGACCATTTTGGTCACCAGGACGGGGATCCCCTTCTTTTTGGCGAAGTCGACGACCTTTCCGTCCGGACGCTTGCCGCGGCAGAAAACGACGGCGCTGACGCCGGAGATGTCGGCCGTCCGGATGGCCTGGATGTTGGTCAGGCCGGTGACCATCAGCTCGCCGAACCTGGCGAAGGCCAGGATCTCGCTCATGCCGTCGGAGGCCACGACGGACTGGACGTCGACGGCCAGGTCGTCGCCCTCCGTGAGGACCTCGCAGCGGAGCAGGTCCCGGATCTCGTCGAGCCTCATGTCACTCCCGCCCCGTGAGGTGCCTGTGGATGGAGGCCGCGGCGATCCGGCCGTCGCCCATGGCGCTGATGACCGTGGCCGCCCCCCGGACGACGTCGCCGCCGGCCCAGACCCGGGCCTTCGAGGTCAGGGCCGTCCCGGCGTCGGTCACGATCCCTCCCTTCTTGTTGATCTCCAGCCCGGCCGTGGACATCGGGATGAGGGGGTTGGGACTGTTGCCGATGGCGATGACCACGGCGTCGGCGGGCATGAGGAAGTTCGATCCCTTGACCGGCACCGGCCTCCGCCGGCCCGACTCGTCCGGCTCGCCCAGCTCCATCTCCAGGCACTCGATCTGGGTGATCCAGCCGCTCGCGTCGCCGACCAGGCGGACCGGCAGGGTCAGGAGGTCGAAGATGACGCCCTCCTCCTCGGCGTTCTCCACCTCCTCGAGCCGGGCCGGCAGCTCGTTCCGGCTGCGCCGGTAGACGAGGTGGACCTCGTCGGCGCCGAGCCGGACCGCGGTCCGGGCCGAGTCCATGGCCACGTTCCCCCCGCCGACCACGGCCACGCGCGAGGGCTGCTTGACCGGCGTGTCGTATTCCGGGAAACGGTAGCCCTTCATCAGGTTGACCCGGGTGAGATACTCGTTGGCCGAATAGACCCCGTTGAGGTTCTCGCCCGGGATCTCCATGAACCAGGGCAGGCCGGCCCCCGCCCCGACGAACAGGGCGTCGTACTCGCCGAGCAGGTCGTCGACCGTCCGGGTCGTCCCGACGATGAAGTCCATCACGATCCGGGCCCCCAGGCGGCGGACATAGTCCACCTCCCGGTTGACGATCGACTTCGGCAGGCGGAACTCCGGGATGCCGTAGGCCAGGACCCCGCCGCACTCGTGGAGGGCCTCGAAGACGGTCACCTCGTGCCCGAGGATGAGGAGGTCGTTGGCCACCGTGATGCCGGCCGGCCCGGCCCCGACGACGGCCACCCGCTTGCCCGTCCTCGGCGCCAGCTCGGGGATCTCGATCCGGCCCTGGCCGGCCTCCCAGTCGGCCAGGAAGCGCTCGAGCCGGCCGATGGACACCGGCTCGCCCTTCTTGCCGAGGACGCACATCTTCTCGCACTGCTCCTCCTGGGGGCAGACCCGGCCGCAGATGGCCGGCAGGGCGTTGGTCTCCTTGATCTTGCGGATGCCCGCGGCGAGATCGCCCTCGACGATCCGCCGGATGAAGGCCGGGATGTCGATGCCGACGGGACAGCCCTTGTTGCAGGGGGAGTTCGGGCAGCCCAGGCAGCGCGAGGCCTCCTCCCGGGCCGTCTCGGGGGAGTAGCCCTGGGCCACCTCGTCGAAGTTCTTGATGCGCTCGTGGTGGTCCTGCTTCGGCATGGGCCGGCGCTTCAGGTCCAGGCTCTTCTTGACCGGTCTCTCGTCAGCCACTCGTCAGGCCTCCTCGCGCGCCCCGTCCGCCATGGCGCTAGAAATGGGACGCGCAGCTCGTCCGCCGGAGCGGATCGACCTCCTCGGGATTGTAGCTCTTGCGGCGGGCCAGGAACTCCGGCCAGTCGATCTCGTGCCCGTCGAAGTCGGGCCCGTCGACGCAGGCGAACTTCATCTTCCCCCCGACCGAGAGCCGGCAGACGCCGCACATGCCGGTCCCGTCGATCATGATGGGGTTCATGCTGACGACCGTCCTCCAGCCCAGCGGCCGGGTCAGCTCCGAGGTCCGCATCAGGAGGAACGTGCACCCGTTGACGACGACCAGGTCGGGGCGGATGCCCGCCTCCCCGACGATGGCCGGCAGGTCGCCGACGTGGCCCCGCCGCCCCTTGGTCCCGTCCCGGGTGACGACGAACACGCCGTCCGAGACCGCGGCCAGCCTGTCCTCCCAGTAGAGGAGGTAGGAGCTCCGGGCCTCGAGGAAGGCGTAGACCTTGTTCCCGGCCTCCTTGAGGGCCCGGGCGACCGGGTAGATCGAGCCGATCCCGTAGCACCCGCCGACGCAGAGGACCGTTCCGAAGGACTCGATAGCCGTCTTCCGGCCCAACGGCCCGGCGTAGGTCGGCAGGGACCGCCCCGGCTCGAGGCGGGCCAGCTTGGCGGTCGAGGCGCCGACCTGCATGAAGATCGAGGTCACGGTGCCGGCCTCCCGGTCCCAGTCCGCGACGGACAGGGGGACCCGCTCGCCGTGCTCCTCGGGGCGGACGATGACGAACTGGCCGGGCATCACGGAGGAAGCCACGGCCGGGGCCCGGACGACGAGCTCGTGGAGATTCGGGACGATCATCCGACGCTCGATCACCTCGTACATCCGCGACCTCCCTCCGCCGGCGCCGGGTGCTCCCCGGCGCGGGCCTTCCCTTCACGGCGACGCCCGGGACACCTCGACCCTGACCGGGTTCCCCTCGAGCCTCAAGAGCGGCAGGAGCCCGCGCCGGGCCTCGAGGCCGCCGAACACGACCGGCCGCGTGACATAGACGACGCCCTGCGGGCAGGCGTCGTCCGGGCGGGCGGGACCGGAGGCGGCCGTCCTCCCCCCGTCCGGAGTGACGGTGACGGCGCCGCCCGCGCCGACCCCCAGGGCCGCGAGGTCCTCCGGGCTCATCCGGAAGCCCTCCTCGAGGCCGAGCTCGCCGAGCCCGCCGACCTTCGAGGACAGGTCGATGCCCCGGTGGCGCTGGCCGCCGGGCTGGTAGACGAGAAGGAAGCTCCCCCGCCCCGCGTCGACGGCCCGCTTCACCGCCGGCCCGAAGCCGTTCCCCGGCTCCAGCCGCCGGGCCCTCCGGTTGACGCCGGCCGGGAATCCGGGGACGGCCCGGCGGATGTCCTTGAAGACATCCTGGACCGACCTGTAGCCGAGCCCCGTCCCGCCCAGGGCCGCGGCCAGGTCGGCGAAGATGCGCCAATCCGGCCGGGCGAAGCCCGTCCGGGCGCCCTCGGGCGGGTCCTCGACCTGGACGACCTCCTGGACCCGCCCCTCCAGGTTGACCAGCGTCCCGCCGGCCTCGGCGAAGGAGGCGGCCGGCAGGAAGGCGTCGACCTCGAAAGGCGGGAGGTAGGTGTCCTGGACGACCAGGAAGTCGCACGCCGGACGGTCGAGGAACGGCACGTCGCCGGCCAGGTAGAGGACCTTGGGCCGCCAGCCGCCCCGCAGGAGGTCGTCGAGACCGCGGCCGCGGGCCGGGCGGGGGAGGCCGCCGGGACCGACCTCCGGTAAGACGCCCAATTCCAGGACGCCCCGGCTGTTGGCCCCGAAGTAGAGCGGGACGAAGTTGACATCCGGCCGCCCGGCGAGCGTCAGCAGCCCCTCGACGAGGGCTTCCCCGTCGGCGTAGTGGAAGGCCTGCGGCCCGACGATGACCGTCAGCCGCCCGGCCGAAGAGACCAGGCCGGCCGCCCTCTCCAGCGCCGCGGCGTCGACGCCGGCCTCCGCGGCCGCGGCCGCGAGCGAGACGTCCCGCCCGGCCCGGCGGCCGGCCAAAGCCGCGAGGAGCAGGCCTTCCCGGCCGGGCGCCGGCCGCAGCCAGTCGTCGGTGTAGCCGGCCAGGTTGCTGTCCCTCGGATCGACGACCACCAGGCTGGCCCCGGAATCGAGGGCCTGCCGGACCTTCGTCCCCACGACGGAGAAGTCGAACCGGCTGTCCAGGCCGACGGCCAGGATGGCCTCCGACGACCGGATGTCCTTGATGGAGATGGGCAGGGAGAAGATCCTGGCCCACAGCTCCGGCCCCCCGGCCAGCTCCCGGCGGGCCGTCGAGTCGATGTTCGACGACCCCAGGCCATCCCGGACGAAGCGCTTGGCGGCGAAGAGGCCCTCGTTGGTCAGGTCGGGCGAGGCGAGCAGGCCCACGCCTTCGGGGCCGGCCGTCCGGAGCTCGGCGGCCACCCGGGCCAGGGCCTCCTCCCAGTCGACCTCCCGGAAGAACTCCCCTTTCCGGAGCATGGGCTTCCTGGCCCGGCCGAAATGATGGGTCGCCTCGGGGAGCCCGAAGCGGCCCTTGACGCAGAGCTGGCCGTCGTTGACCTCGGCGTCCAGGTGGCCCTTGGCCCGGGTCAGCCGGCCGTCCTTGTGCTGGAGCTCGAGCTGACAGCCCACGGGACAGATCGGGCAGGTCGAGACCCGGCAGCCGTCGGGCCTGCCCTCCCACTTGGAGGCCTTGTCGGCCAGGGCGCCGGTCGGGCAGACGTCGACGCAGGCGCCGCAGAACTCGCATCCGGCCTCGACGTGGCTGCGGCCGAAGGCCGGCCCGATCTTGGTCCGGGAGCCGCGGAGCGTAAAGGCCAGGACCGAGGTCCCCCGGACTTCCCTGCACATCCGGACACACCGCCCGCAGAGGATGCAGACGTTGTAGTCCCGGTCGTAGAAGGGATCGTCGTGCTCGGGCTCGAAGCCGTGGTAGAGGACGGGATACTCCAGGCCCGCGAGCCCGATCCGGTCGATGACGTCCTGGAGCTCGCACTGGCCGTCGTTGGGGCAGAAGCGGCAGCCCGTGGTCACGCCGGCCTTGCGGATGGTCCCCTGGTAGCTCCCGCAGGCCTCCCGCTCGCCGCAGACCAGGCAGCTCGACGGGTGCTCGCTCAGGATGAGCTGGAGCATCTCCCGCCGGAACTCCCGCAGGGCCTCCGTGTCGGTCCGGACCTTCATCCCCTCCTCGGCCGCCGTCGTGCAGGACAGGGGATAGCCGCGCAGCCCCTCGATCTCGACCAGGCACAGGCGGCAGCCGCCGAAGGGCGAGAGGTCCTTGTGCGAGCAGAGCGAGGGGATGTCCACGCCGTTGAGCTGGGCGGCCCGGAGCACGGTGACGCCCTCGGGGAAGGTCACCGTCCGGCCGTCGAACTCCATCGTCAAGGCCCGAGGTTCCTGTTGAGCCATGGGTCCCCCTTCAGGACGGTTCGAGGGGCGCGGCCCCGCCGCTACCTGATGCCGAGCTCGTAGAGGCTCTTGGCCAGGTTCCAGGTGTCCTGGTCCGTGCCGAGGAGCCGGATCCGGGCCCGGTTGGCCAGGGCCACGACGTCCTCGGGCGGCGTCTTGCCCCGGGCGAAGACGACGGCCGCGACGTCGACGAGGTTGGCCGCCGCGATCAGGTTCTTGTGGGTCTGCAGGGTGACGAGCAGGTTCCCTTCCTTGATCCCGATGATGTCGCTGACCATGTCGGAGATGTACACGCCCCGGATCTCCTTGTCGGCCTGCTCGTTGAAGGGCTTGAGCCCGAGCCTGGCGGCGAGTTCGGACGTTGTCATGTTCGCCTCTCCTTCACCCGATGCGGGAGGTCAATAGAGCTCCGTCAGCCCGACGTCCGCCAGGACGATCCCCTGGCAGGAGTCCACCGACCGGCGCAGCCGGCAGGGAACGACCGTGACCCGGGGCGGAGCGGCGGGGTCGCCCTGGTAGTATTCGTGGAGGGCCCGGACGCCGGAGTCCGGGACGCACGTCCCGGTCGCGTGGGAGGTGTCGGCGCAGAGCGCGACATAGACCCAGACCCGCCGCGTCCCCTCCTCGTGCCCGGCCTTGTAGACCCCGCACTCCGGGTCGCACCCGACGCACAGCATCAGGGCCATGAGCTCCTTGAGCTCGACCTTGAGCGCGCACGTCCGGCACCGGAGGTCGAACTTGGACGCCTGGGCGCTGCCGAGGTAGCTCCAGAAATGGTCCCCCTCGTGATAGGCGTCGATGGGCGGCACGGGCTCCTCCGAGAAGAAGGAGACCCGGTTCAGGCAGTGGAAGCACCCCTCCGTGACCAGGTAGCCGTCGCGGACGTCCGTCCTCTCCCAGTCGTGGCGGCAGCCGGACTTGTCCATCGGGACCTCACCTCGCGGGAATGTTGGCGTGCGGCGGAGCCGAGACCGCCGCGGGGCGCGCGGAGCGGGACGCTTGGCTCATTTTCCCCTGTCCAGCGTCGTCGGACCGTCCCCCGGGGCCGGCCCGGACCCTATTCTGTGGGCGCACTATAGCATCACGCTCGAACGGTTGTCAATCATTTTCAGCCGGGCGCGAGAGCCC